>CAMWQZ010000121.1 GCA_947176515.1 uncultured Bacteroidales bacterium
GTTGTCGTGGGATACGTTCCGAAGCGGTGGCGCCGGTGGTCAGAACGTCAACAAGGTGGAAACAGGTGTTCGCTTGCGCTATCAGTTCACTGACCCTTACACAGGCGAGAAAGAAGAAATCCTAATCGAGAACACTGAAACTCGCGACCAGCCTAAAAATAAAGAGAATGCTCTGCGCCAACTTCGCTCGATACTTTACGACAAGGAATTGCAGCATCGTTTGCAGGAGCAGGCTAAGGTCGAGGCCGGAAAGATGAAAATCGAATGGGGCTCTCAGATTCGAAGCTACGTTTTCGATGACCGCCGTGTGAAAGACCACCGCACTAACTACCAGACTTCAGATGTAAATGGTGTTATGGACGGTGAGCTCGATGATTTCATCAAGGCTTATCTAATGGAATTTGCAGCTACTGAGGCTCAAGAATAGCGCCGTTGATTATGGCAAATTTTCAGGTCAACATACTCGGATGCGGTTCTGCAACCCCGTCAACTCGCCATATGCCGGCATGTCAGGTAATCGACTTTCGCGACCGCCTGTTCATGATCGACTGTGGCGAGGGCGCGCAGTTGCAGATGATGAAACAGCGCCTTAAGTTTTCGCGGTTAACCCATATATTTATATCTCATCTTCATGGCGACCATTTCCTCGGGCTGCCCGGACTGCTTTCTACGCTTGCGCTTCACGAAAAAGGGGGAACACTGACTATCCACACTTTTGAAGATGGCGCACGAATATTGCGTGAAATCATGGCGGTTTTCTGCCGTGAGACTTCTTTTGAGATAAAATATAATATCATCACTCCTGCGAGGGCTGTGATTTTTGAAGACCACGCCTTGACGGTAGAGACATTTCCGCTCTATCATCGTGTGCCTTGTGTGGGTTTTAAATTTACCGAGAAGCCTAAGGCGCGACATCTCAGAGGGGATATGATAAAATTCTTCAATGTCCCTGTAAGCCAGCTTGAAGCCATACGACATGGCGCAGATTTTGTTACAGCTGACGGAACAGTAATAGCAAACGAGCGTCTGACCACTGACGCAGATCCATCGGTGAGCTATGCATATTGTTCCGATACGATGTATAATCCAGCGGTTGCAGATGATGTGCGTGGTGTTGATGTGCTATATCATGAGTCAACCTATGCCGATGACTTTGCCGAGAAAGCCGCCCCTCGCGGACACTCCACCGCCCGTGAAGCAGCCCGGATTGCGAAGGCTGCAGGTGTCGGAAAACTGATTCTTGGTCATTATTCTAAAGCCTACGACAGCGACGAGCCTTTTGTCCGTGAGGCATCTGAAGAGTTCCCAAATGTCGTGGCGGCTAAAGAGGGCATGAAGATTGATTTGCTATGACCCCATCATCAGCCACTAAGCCATCAGCATCTGATGACCAGCGATATATGCGTCTTGCGATAGCAGAAGCGCGTCAGGCGTATGAATCGGGCGAAATCCCTGTCGGTGCAATAATCGTGTCGGCGTCCGGGCGAATAATCGGGCGAGGCCATAATCTGACTGAAATGCTCTCTGACGTAACAGCTCACGCAGAAATGCAGGCTATCACGGCGGCCGCTCAGACTCTTGGTGGAAAATATCTTAGTGACTGCACACTATATGTCACGCTCGAGCCATGTCTTATGTGTGCCGGAGCTATCGGGTGGAGCCAGCTTAGCCGCATCGTTATCGGGGCAGATGATCCGCGCCGTGGATACTCAACGATGACTACACGCCTTCCGTTCCATCCTAAGGCGGCAGTCGTGAGAGGTGTGTGCGCAGATGAATGTCGCGAACTAATTCAAAATTTTTTCAAAGAACGACGTACAGAAAAGTAGACCATCATGCACTATTTCATAATAGCAGGCGAAGCCTCAGGCGACTTACACGGAGCAGCCCTTATTTCTGCCCTCAGAGCCCAAGACCCGGAAGCTGAAATCTCTTTTCTCGGAGGCGATAAAATGGCAGATGCAGCCGGACATGGGGCTATTATCCACAATCGCGATATGGCCTTTATGGGCTTCAGCGAAGTGCTGCGTCACCTTGGTAAAATATTTTCAAATCTCGCCACGACTCGTCGCAAGTTACTCGACAGCCGTCCTGATTGTCTTATACTGATTGATTATCCATCGTTCAACCTTAAAGTTGCCAAGACAGCTGCTGCCGCGAAAATCCCTGTATATTACTATATTTCTCCAAAAATATGGGCGTGGAAAGAATGGCGTATCAAGTCAATCAAGCGCTATGTCGACAGGATGTTTTCAATCTTGCCGTTTGAACGCGCGTTCTATCAGCGCCATAACTTTCCGGTCGACTATGTAGGTAATCCATCGGTAGAAGAGATTGACGCACTGCGTCCTCGTCTGCTTTCACGTGCCGACTTTCTTGCCAAGCATAATCTTCGTGACCGTCAAATCATAGCCCTATTGCCAGGGAGCCGCATGGGTGAAATACGCTGCAATTTGCCGGTGATGGTTGAAGCCGCGAGACGTTTCCCTCAATATCGACCTGTAATTGCCGGGGCTCGAGATATACCAGATGAAATCTATGCGCAGTATTGCGACTATCCGGTGTTACGCGATTCGACCTTCGATTTGCTTGCTAACAGCCGTGCTGCACTTGTGACTTCAGGCACAGCAACCCTTGAAACCGCACTTTTAGGAGTGCCTCAAGTTGTGGTGTATCGTTCAAACGGCTCGAAACTCGCATATAATATCATGCGAAAACTTATAAAAGTTGACTATATCTCGCTGCCTAACCTAATTGCCGACCGCGAGATAATACCGGAGCTAATACTTCATAACTGCACACCCGACAACATTGCAGACGCACTTGCCCCGCTATTAACTGATACTCCTATGCGCCAGGCACAGCTTGACGGCTATGCCGACATGCGCGAACAGCTCGGCACATCAACCGCAGCTGTCACCACCGCCTCAAAAATCATCGAGACCTTGCGAAATGAGTGATAGTTGCACTCATTGAAAAAAGGGGTGCACCGATATTGTCGATGCACCCCTCGTGGCTGTCGCGTTATCGCTTAACGCTTGCGCTTGCGTTTAAACTGACCGCGACCCCACCGTATCATTTAATATAGACTTTCTTTACAGAGCCGTCACCCAGCTTAATGATGTTGACTCCCTTAAACGGTTTGTCGGATACGACGCCATTAAGATTATAATAAACGGCAGTGTTGCAGTCATTAACAACGATATTCTCGATACCTGATGTTTGATTTGAAACGACTATGCGAACTTCTGGCACAGCGCCGAAGTAGGTTTTGTGAGCTACGGCAGTGAAATTAGGAGAGCGACCAGCAGTCGGGCTGATGTGGCGATGATTACCGATTGGGTCCCCATAACCATTAACCTGCAGTACGCCATCACTTAGGACAAAATCTTCTGTAGTGTCAAAATCTTCAGGAATAGTGACTGTGACAGCCTGAGCTTTAGGAGCAGAGCCAAATGTGTATTGGTTGGCTCCGAGGATAAGTGCCGTACCATTCGGAATACCGTTATATGTTACATAGGCTGACATATTATAAATGCCTGCAAGTTTATTGGCAGGATGGAATAGACCAGAATACTGAATCTTGACAGTGTCACCCGGCTTGAATGTCTCGCTGCCTTCATTTGTTTCATTAGTGATTTCGCGGTGACAAACTTTAGCTGTCATTACCTGATAGGTTGACTTGCCAGTAGCGTCAGTCAACTTGACAATCTGTCGGCCATGTTTGAGCGTAAGGGTATAGGAACCGTCATCGTTTTTAGTTACGCCTTCAGTACCGAAACCGTTATAAGTGACAGTTTGCTCGCCGATTGTGGGATAAGCAATGGTGATATTGTCAACACCGTTGGGGGTGAAAGTATAGTGAGCGCCTTCTTCGGTATCGAGATAGTAGAATACATCATGCTCAGCATCGACATACTCACCGGCAAGTTTTAGAGTTCCTTTATTATATTCTTCGTTAATAAACATATTGGTCTCAATACCTTGGGCAGTGTCACCAACTGTCACTACGTATACGCCGGTATTTTCAGGCCAGATAGCGCCCCAGTATTCGCCGCCCATATAGGCTTTCTTGTCCTTTCCGCTATAGTAGTTAAGGCCGATAGCGTCGTATGTCACAAGAACAATTGCAGTGCCTTCGCCAACAGCTTTAATTTTTGACCAAGGCGAAAGTGTGGTATTGGCATTGTCAATTTCAATTACACCTTCACTCGCGTTGCCGTCAAGGCCTATAATAGTGTAATGGAAATCAGGCTCCATAAAATAATTGTTGGTAGAGTTGTCGGTCAATTGCCATGTACGCATGGCGTGGGCGTCAAACTCATCACCTACATTTAAGGCAAGATGCCCTTGATGGTTAATATTTACGAATATATCGCCGGTCTCGAAACCGTTGTTGCTTTGCACATCGTGATTAATCTGCTTGGGATTAAAAGCTTTATAATCCTCCGCAGTGAAATTTATAACCGGGCATTTCGCCTCGTCGCCACTCATGGTGAAGTAGCCGGCCTGTGTGAGTTCGCCTTTTATCCATGTGCGGTAATTGTAAACCTGGCCTTCTGCAAGGAAATAAGTATAGACTTTAGAGTCGCCCTTATCTTCGATATTCTTGGGTTCAACAGGGGTAAAGTCTGTGAAATGAGTAAATTTCATACCTAAGAATAACTCAGCTTCGGAGGGGACGCTAATTGAATAATCGTGACTTACCGGAATTGCGCCGTTGATATTGACGTTGAATGTCAGTGTCCCTGATTTATAGAGGGTAGTGTAATTATCGGCTTTGTGCTCATCGCTTGGTATGAAGGCAACGTTATAGCTGTTGCCGTTAAGCGCGAGGAAAGTGTTACGACCAGCGGTTGTGCTATTGCCGACTGTTATTACCTGGCGAACTCCTTCACGAGAGTTGACGGTGACATCAAGAGTATAATCACCATTATCTATTGTCCAAAATGAGCCGTCTTCATGCTTATTGGTTACATAAGCGGTGCATGTCAAGATTTTAAATTCTTGTTCTACATCAGAGTCGATGACAGAGATTAATATTGTGCCATTGATAGTTGTTTCATCTTTAGCAACACCGGTCAATATATAATCTCCGGCAGGAACGTCGAAAGTATACTCTTGTTTTACAGGCTCGCCAACTTCGATAGCCGTGTCTGTATCTTTCGATACGAGAGTCATAAATTTAGACTCATTGTTCATAATGACTTTTACCGGGGTGGCATTTGCGGACAAGCCACATACGAGCGCCATCAGCGGTAGAGTTAATCGTTTTAGTTTCATAAG
>CAMWQZ010000122.1 GCA_947176515.1 uncultured Bacteroidales bacterium
CCGAGATCTACACGCGTAAGATCGTCGGCAGCGTCAGATTTGTATTAGAGACAGGACATAATAGCCAAACGTTACATCGACTTGTTCAAACGCATATTAAAATGAAGAAGAAAACAATCTGGGATATGAACCGTCCGTCGGTCGAGGATTTCCGCCAGCGAGAAAAAATGCCGCTGACGGTGGTCGTTGACAACGTGCGTTCGCTCAATAATATAGGTTCAATCTTTCGCACGTCTGATGGCTTTGCGGTAGAGAGAGTTCTGCTTTGCGGCATATCGGCTACTCCGCCATCGCCCGAAATTCACAAGACGGCTCTTGGTGCAGAAGATTCTGTAGAGTGGAGCTACTACTCGACAACAGCCGAGGCGATAAGCGAGCTTAAATCTAAGGGCACGGTTTTATGTTGTCTTGAACAGGTTATCGACAGCGTGGCTCTCCAAGATTTTAAGCCTGACTTTGCAGCTGGAAAAAAATATGCGTTTGTTGTTGGCAATGAAGTCGATGGTGTTGACCCGGCGGTTGTCGATAGTTGCGACGTCTGCATCGAGATTCCCCAGCTTGGGACAAAACATTCTCTCAATGTCGCCGTGTCGGCTGGCATTGCAATGTGGCACTTTTTTCAATCATATCTTAAATTGAAATTATGAACAGCAATCAGACTATAATATTTCCTCAGCCACTGGTCGATGGCGATAAAATAGTGTTTTGCACACCGGCAGGCACGATAAATCCCGAAAAGGTCGAGAAAGCAGCCGATGTGCTCCGTGAGCAAGGTTGGGAAGTTGAGATTATGCCTCACGCACTTGGCAAGTCGGGTAGCTATAGCGGCACGGCTGACGAGCGCTATGATGATTTCAGTCGTGCGCTGCTCGACCCTGAAGTAAAGGCTATTGTCTGCTCACGCGGCGGCTACGGAGTCGTTCATATCCTCGACCGTCTGGCGGAACTCGACTTGCGCGCAAATCCCAAATGGATTGCCGGATTTTCAGATATTTCGGCCTTACATGCCCTTATGGCAGTCAATGGCATTGCGAGCATCCACTCGTCAATGGCTGCTCAGCTGATGCTGGGTCCTGACGATGAAGACAATGCTTCGTTCTTTGCCATTCTGCGCGGCGAGCGTCCGGCTTACACTTTCGACGGTCATGGATTTGACCGTTGCGGCATAGCTACAGGCAAGCTTCTTGGTGGTAACGTAGCGGTTCTCGCTGAACTTATCAGCACGCCCTATGATATCATCAAGCCCGGCACAATTTTATTTATAGAGGACATCGCCGAACCGATATATAAAATTGAACGCATTATGTATCAGCTTAAAATGAGTGGTGTGCTCGAGGGCCTCAACGGTCTAATAGTCGGGCAATTCACTGATTACAAGCCTGATGAAAACCATGCAGACATGTATGAGATGATTCGCGATATGGTAGCTCCCTACGACTATCCGGTCGCATACAATGCTCCTATCGGCCATGTCGATCATAACATACCGCTGATTGAGTCTGCGCAAGTTACGCTAAAGGTCAGTCCGTCAGAGCGCAACAGCCTAATTTTCCATCGTTCTCCATCAGAGTCTAACAACTAATACCTAAATTCCTATGAAAAGTCTTTTGCGTTTAGTCTCGGCGACGTTTTTGTTTTCGCTCTTTGCCTCTGCTGCACATGCAGATATACCTGTCGGTTATTACAACGAACTCAATGGAAAGAAAGACGCCGAACTGAAAACGGCTGCCTATAACATCATTCGCAACTTCACAAGTGTATCATCCTATAGTAATCTGCCGTCATATTTCCGCGAGACAGACGTGCGCCCCGGCACTGAATTCTGGTGGGACATGTACTCTGATATGGATGTCAACATCTATATCCAGTTCGGCACCTATATGAACCGCGAGCACTCTTTCCCCAAGAGCTGGTGGGGTAGCACAAGCGCGACAGCGACAAATTATAAGGCATACACTGACCTCAACCATCTGTATCCAGGTGAGGCCAAGGCAAATCAGGCAAAGAGCAACTATCCGCTCGGCGAAGTGCGCACACCGGGTAAATTTGACAATGGTGTTACTAAGGTCGGAGCACCTGTTGCCGGACAGGGCGGAGGAGCTGCCTATGTCTTTGAGCCCGATGATGAGTACAAAGGTGACTTTGCCCGAACATATTTCTATATGGTGACGTGCTATCAGGACTATAAGTGGGCGACCAATTATATGTATATGCTCCAGCAAAATGATTATCCGACGCTTAACCAATGGTCTGTCAACATGCTGCTGAAATGGGCGCGACAGGATGAGGTCAGCGACAAGGAGCGTATGCGTAACGAAGTTGTCTACAGCATCCAGAATAATAGAAACCCGTTTATCGACTTCCCCGACCTCGCTGAATATATATGGGGTGACAAGGTGGGCGAAACATTTTATGTTTCTTCTGCCGTAACGCCTCCTGCCGGAGACGCAATCCTCCATGCACCCGTGTCAGACACTGCTGTTGATTTTGGCCAGGTCGCTATAGGATCTGATGGTAAAGCTTCACTTTTTGTAAGAAGCGAGAATTTCCGCAATCCCATCACGATGTTTCTCTTCAGCGGTGACAAAGATATGTTTAATATCGCAACGAAATCCATACCAGCCAACCTCTCTAACCGTGCTGACGGTTATTGGCTTGATATAACATACTCTCCAACGTCGCTTGGCATGCATGAAACAAAGCTGCAGCTGATAGCAGACGATTTGGACTCGGCTCCGCCGGTTGTGTATTTACGCGGCGAGTGCTTGGAGAAACCTGTTCTGACTGCATGCACAGCTCTTGAACCGTCCGATATCACCGAGAGCGATTACAGTGCCAACTGGTCGACCCCTGACGGCGAAGTGGTCGATTATTGGATTATCACCAGAACCAAATATGTCAATGGCGCCCAGGAGTCAGAGGAAATCCTCGCCGAAGGCTCGCCGTGGACTATTTCAGGCTTCGATAGCAGTGATTTCGAGAGTTATTCGGTCCAGTCGGTTAGACTTGGTGAGCGTTCGCCGATGTCAAATGTTGTTTTCGTCCGCCATGCCGGTATAACTGGCGTCGAGATTGACGAACCGTTGACCGTGACAGCGTTCCCCGGCATCATTCGCTTTGACTGCGCTAATCCTCAGACAGGCTGCCGTATTCATGATATTACTGGTCGCTTAGTCCAGACCATTGACCGAATCGAGCGCGACATGGACATCACCATCCCCCTCGGAGTCTACTTTATCACCACCGACCAACACCACACCCCCATCAAAATCGCCGTGAGATAACAAATTGAATAATAAAAATTTAAAGCATTAATGTTATGAAACTTGTTGTTAAACTCGCTATAATTGTCTTTCTGTTTTCAGCATTGATATGTAGAGCTAAATCGCCATCAATAACTGTAACATGGGACAAGCTTGACGAAAACGATACAATCATTATTAATGGAAGAATATATGCCGCTTTGGGAAATGAATACTTTCATTTTCGCGATAATATCTGCATGTCATACCCAAAACTGAACGAGGGAAGAGTTAGTAAGGAATTAGAAAACAGCTTAATAAGAGGCTACATTTACCCAGAGCCATACATTTCGGAATGGGTGCGCCCAGTTCTTCCCAAGGCAAAGAATCTTGAAGCTCTACCTTATTTCATTAGTATGTACTGTGATAATAGATACAGCTTGCCGGAATACATTCGCTCATGCTATGGCCATTATCTATATGACTTATGTACTCAATATATTCAAGATGAGCAATTATACAAATTGGGGCAAAAGATGGCTCTCCGTCATAAATTAGGCTACTCCCATGAAAAATGGAATCCAATGCCTGGTTATATTCAAGAAAAAGCCATGATTGACGGTTCGATTTACGGCGTTGATTCGTTAAGGGTTAGGGCTATAGCTCATAACGACCGTGAAGCGTTGTCAAAATTAGAGAAATATTATCAAAACATCGGAAATGACAAAGGCATTGCTATATATTATAAGGTTATGCTCGGATATCGTGATAATGGAGATTTGGCCGAAAGGTTCTTTAAAGTATTAGAACCCTATCTATCCAAAACGCCTGAATATCGTGCAGTAATTAAAGATGTATTGATTAGGGCAGCTCTATGTGATAAAAACGAACGAGCAGCTGCACTATGTGACTCTCTGGGCTTCTCATTCTGTGACTACCGATTGCCACAGCTTGAGTGATTTAAATCCAATTTTATTGCCTACAAGAACTATGGCCTTGTTTCGTAAATTAAATGTCATAATTCCGCTACTATTCTTTAGATGAGGTACAAACGCCTCATAGACGATTCGACCTTGGCATTTACGACTCTAAAATGCTTGATTTCGCAGACGGTAACTACACATTATATACCGTGAAGAGATGATTGTCGTTCGTTATAATGTACGTTAAAAAGCATGTTAAGCAATATAATTGGTTGCAAGTGTTATACAATTGTATTACTTTTGTGTTATAATTAAAATTATATCGTTATGAATACAGTTTCAGTAAGAAAACAAACTTCTTTCCGTCTTAGTGAAGATTTACTATCTCGCCTCCAGGAAGAAGCAAAGCGCCACAATCGTAGCCTTAACAATCTGGTTGAAAGTGTTTTAATGGCTTTTGTTGCGGAACGTCCTAATAAAATCACGCAAGCCGCAATGCGAGAAGCTGAGGAAAATAATAATCTTGAAACTCTCGACCTCCAGAACTTCCGCAGTTTTGTTGATTCGCTATGATTACCTTAAAGCTTACTTCTCAATTCAAAAAAGACCTTAAGCGTTACAAGAACAACCATATTGTTTTAGACAAACTTGAAGCAATTCTTAATTTGCTTGCGGAAGGTAAGCCGATTCCAGAGAAAAATAGACCTCACATGCTTACAGGTAACTATAAAGGACACATGGAGTGTCATGTAGAAAGTGACACTTTACTCATATGGTGGGATAAAGTTGTAGGGGTCATAACCTTGGTGCGTTTCGGTTCCCACGCCGAATTATTTTAAGCCTAAAACAATTTAATTTATAATGGCGATTAATCAGATAAATAAGTATGTTTGGCTTGTGGATATTATCCACAGGAATAAACGTATATCATTAAAAGAGATTAACCGCTATTGGGTGACTTCCTGTCTAAGTAATGGGGAGGAGCTACCAGAACGTACGTTTCATAAGTGGCGCATTGCAATTGAGGACTTATTTGGGTTGATTATAGAAAATGAAAGGAGTGGTGAATATCGATACTATATATTAAATGATGATGAAATAAATTGCGGAGGGCT
>CAMWQZ010000123.1 GCA_947176515.1 uncultured Bacteroidales bacterium
CATATATGCAGTATATGGTATTTGCTTATAAGTATGGTTTTTCTACATAAAAAGGGTTGGTTATGTCGAAATTTTTTGCGAACTTAGCGGTTAATTTATAATCTTTTTGCTCAATCACATTTGCATGGTAAAAAATTTGCTTAAGGTCGGCTTTGTCTCGGCAATTTTTGCGACAAGCTCACTTTCTACCGACGCCAAAATCTCATTTGCGCGCATTTTTTCAGATAACATGGTTATGCAGCAGAACGCTGTTGTAAAGGTTCACGGAACTGGTGCCCCTGGTTCGGATGTTAAATTAGCGGCTGACTGGAGCGGCAAGAAATTAAAAACCAAGGCCGATGAGCAGGGCAGATGGGCAATAGAGTTGCCTACTCCTGGTTTTGGTGGGCCATATACAATTACCGTTTCTGACCGCGACGGGGCGCTGTCGCTAAGTAATGTGCTGATAGGCGATGTTTGGGTATGTGGCGGCCAGTCAAATATGGAAATGCCGGTCAAAGGCTTTGCCGGTCAGCCGGCTCACAATACTCTCGACCTTATTGCAAAGACCAAGCCGTCGCGCAAGCTACGGCTGTTTAAGCAGCCACGCGATTGGTCGACCACTGCTAAAGATACCGTTGCCGGTGGTGAATGGACATTGCCGACTGCTAAGGCCGTCGCGGACTTCAGCGTGGTCGGGTATGTGTTTGGTGACTATGTGCAAGATGCGCTCGATATACCCGTCGGCCTGATTCAGTGCTGCTGGAGTAATTCGAAAATTGAGGCCTGGATGGCGCGAGAAACATTTGAAACCGATTTTACTGATATCCAACTTCCAACTGAAGGTCAGACTGAATTTGGCTGGCTCGAAGGTACGCCTACTCTGCTCTATAACGCAATGGTAAATCCATGGGATGGTTTCCCTGTGGCCGGAGCAATATGGTATCAAGGAGAAGCAAATACGCCTAATCCTCAGCCGTATAAGCAACTTTTCCCTGCGATGGTAGAGGATTGGAAGCATGTGTTCCGTAACGATAGTATGCCGTTCTACTACGTTCAGCTTGCGCCCTTTAAGTCTGACGGCGACCAGTGGGCTAAATTCCGTCAAGTTCAGAATGAGTTGCTTGACGAAATGGACAATATCGGAATGGCGGCTATAGGTGACTGCGGTGACAGCCTCTTCATCCATCCCCCGAAGAAAGTGCCCGTCGGACAACGTCTCGCTCGCCTTGCACTACAACATACTTACGGTCGTGATGGAATCATGGCTGATGCGCCACGCGCTAAATCGGCATCATTTGCCGGAAATGATTATAAGACGATTATCGTAGACTTCCATAACTCTGCCGACGGCCTTACTCCGACACGAGTGGCGCTTACAGGCTTCGAGGTTGTAGACCCCTTTGGTGAAGTTTATCCGGCGGAGGCTACAATTTATGGTCATGACAGGGTTAAGATTGTCAGCCCGGTAAAAAATCCCGTCGAAGTCCGTTACGGGCATCATAACTACTATGAGGCTTCGCTCTTTAACAATGTCGGCGTACCGGCTACTCCTTTCGCTCTCGAATTGCCAAAGCATAATAAACCGGCACTAATGTGGTTTGACGCTGAAGCTAACATTAAGCGTTTCAGTAATCCCGACTCTATTGACTATTATATTGACAAGATTGCCGACCTCGGCTTCACTCATGCGGCTGTCTGCATCAGGCCCATCACTGGTTATCTTCTCTATGATAGCGAACTTGCCCCCCTATATCGCGGCAACTATGACGATGTGAATGTAGATTTTGATTATCTTGGCAAATTTATCGAAGCCGCACACCGCCGCGGAATCAAGGTGCTTGCGTCGATGAATACATTCTGTGCCGGTCATAATTATATTGACAAGGGGCTTATCTATGACGGTCATCCCGATTGGGCAAGCCGAGTGCTTGACGTGGATCGTGGTATCATACCTATCACTGAGCAAAAAGATAAATATGGTGCTATGGTTAACCCCATCAATCCTGAGTACCAGGATTACATTATCTCGGTGATGAAAGAAATTGTGACCAAATATCCCGAGGTTGACGGTATAATTCTCGACCGTGTGCGCTATGACGGGATTACGGCAGACTTCTCAGACCTGTCACGCCGTGAGTTTGAGAAATATATAGGTCAGCGCGTGAAGAAATTCCCAGAAGATATTCTTTCGCTTGAAAAGGTAGGAGACAACGGGAAATTCAAGGTTGTGCCGGGCAAGCATTATCTAAAATGGCTGGAATGGCGCACAAAAAATATCACCGACTTCATGGGTCGCGCTCGCAACGAGGTGAAGGCAGCCAAGCCGGATGCTATATTTTCAACCTACACCGGTGCATGGTATCCTTCATATTATGAAGTTGGGGTTAACTTCGCAAGCAAGGACTATGACCCGTCGAAAGATTTTGACTGGGCAACCCCTGAATATAAAAACCTCGGTTACGCCGAACTGATTGACCTTTACACGACGGGCAATTATTACACGGACATAACAGTCGAGGAGAGCCTTGCCAACCCCAACACGGTCTGGAATGAGACAGATAGCGAGGGTCACAGCGGCTCATGGTACTGCGTGTAGGGTTCGTGCCGTCATCTTCGTGACATAATGGGTGACAATGATGTGCTTGGTGGTGTGCTGGTTGACCAGTTGTATTTCGATACAACCCGTCTGCCGCGTGCAATTGAAATGAATTTAAAGGCTTCTGATGGCCTGATGATTTTCGATATCGTCCACATCATTAAGAAAAATCTCTGGAAAGAAGTCGAAGAAGGCATGCGTGCCGGCGGCAATATCCAGTAATAAAGAGCTGAATATGAATCTGCGATTGTTTATAGCTTCGGCAGTCGTTGCGGTAGGTGTTAGCGCTTATGCGGCGATAGCAGACTATCGGGTCGTCCCGTTGCCTCAATCAGTTACATTGGCTCCTGAGGTGTCAGGATGCTTTATCTTAGGTAGCGACACCAAGGTGGATGCACCCAAGACTCTCAGACGCGAGGCTGACTTCTTGCGCTCTTATTTGGGTGTGCTACCCAAATCGGGAGCAAAAGGCGTGATAGAACTTAGACTCGGTTTGAAATCTGACAACCCAGAGGCATATCGCATCACCGTGGCGCCTAAAAAAATAATTGTCGAAGGTGCATCGGCGGCTGGAGTGTTTTATGGGTTGCAAACCTTGCGCAAGTCGCTGCCTGTTGATATTTCAATGCCGGTGGAAATGCCGGTCGGCGAGATTTACGATGCACCACGTTTCAGCTACCGCGGTGCCCACCTGGATGTGGTGCGTCATTTCTTTGATGTCGACGAAGTGAAAACATTTATCGACATGCTTGCACTGCATAATATCAACAAATTTCATTGGCATCTGACCGATGACCAGGGTTGGCGTGTGGAGATTAAGAAGTATCCGCGTTTGACTGAGGTTGGGTCGAAGCGCCCTGGCACACTTATTGGTCGTTATGGCGCTGGAACAGAAATTGACTCAATCCCCGTCGAAGGTTTTTATACTCAAGACCAAATTCGCGATATTATTAAGTATGCATCTGAACGACACATAGAAATTATACCTGAGATAGACTTGCCGTCGCATATGATGGCGGCTCTTGCATCATACCCGGAACTTGGTTGCACAGGCGGACCATACGAGGTGCTTTGCACCTGGGCCGGATATAAAGACGTGCTATGTCCGGGTAAAGATAAGACTATGGAGTTTATTAGCGATGTGCTGACCGAAGTTATGGAGCTTTTCCCATCCAGATTTATCCATATTGGCGGTGACGAGTGTCCTAAAGACCGATGGAAAGAGTGCCCCGATTGTCAGGCTCGTATCGCTGAACTCGGTATTGTCGCCACAGACGAGGCATCGGCAGAAACGCAGTTGCAAGGTTATGTTACGCGATATGCGGCTGATATTGCAGCGAAGCACGGCAGGTCGGTCATTGGTTGGGATGAAATTCTTGAATGTGAGGATATACCTCAGGATGCCGTAGTGATGTCGTGGCGTGGTATTGACGGAGCGGTCAAGGGCACAGCCCGTAATCATCGTGTAATCCAAACCCCTAATGACTACCTATATTTTGACTATTACCAATCTGATAATATGGATAGGGAGCCATTAGCAATCGGAGGATATGTGCCGGTGGAGCGTGTTTATTCATTTGAGCCTTTTTCAGATGGCATGAGCGAAGCCCAACAGGCTCTTGTTATGGGTCCTCAGGCAAACTTGTGGACTGAGTATGTTCCGACTTTCTCACATCTTCAATATATGGAGTTGCCGCGCATGGCAGCTCTCGCCGAAGTACAGTGGACACAACCAGAGCAGAAAAACTATCATGATTTCAAGTGTCGTATGCCACGCCTTATAGCCAATTATGAGCGAGAAGGATATAACTATGCACACCATATTGAAGATACGGATATAAACTATAAAGCTGACCGCTCAGGAGGGGCACTCGAAATGTCGGCCTCGGTCTATCCAGGCTCGACGGTGCGCTACTCGCTTGATGGTTCCGTGCCGGGTGAATCTTCGAAAGTTTACGCAAGGCCGCTGTTTCTAGACCAAGACTGCGTGGTAAACGCCGTTTCTGTTGGAGCCGATGGCACGATGGGAACAGTGCAATCTGATACGCTCGTCATCACGGCTCCGACTTTTGGAGAAATTACACTTGGTTATGAACCGTACTCTCCATTTGCGTTTGGAGGAGCTGAGGCGCTTGTCGACGGGCTGATTGGCAATGATAATTTCCGCAGCGGACGTTGGGTCGGTTTTCTTGGCGACCCATGTGATGCGACGATAACATTCCGCGAGCCGGCAACGGTGTCGCAGGTTACATTCAAAACTTGTCTCGTATGGCCTGAAGGCGCTCTCGAATATCGTAAGGCGGAAGTATATGGTTCGGCTGACGGTGAGACCTTCGAGTTGCTCGCAACGCTTGATAATCCCGGGCAAGACCCAAAGCAGGGCAATGGTGCGTATCTTCATAAGATAGACTTTGACCCTGTTACATTGAAAGCGCTCCGCGTTGTCATTACTCCCTGTGAGCCATCAGGGATGTGGAAGCGCATACTTTTCGTGGATGAAATCTCAGCTAAATAATTTCCAATAGGTTTGCTTTTATATAGTTTGCGGTGGCTGGAAATAATTCGGCCACCGCATTCATTATATCCCTTCTTGAGGTTGCTGACAAACGGGCATGAAAAAAGGGTAAGCTGACTACATCGCACCGCTACAACCC
>CAMWQZ010000124.1 GCA_947176515.1 uncultured Bacteroidales bacterium
GCATGGCATACCGCAGCGGCCTCGCCATGCCACGACCGAGGAACGTGCTGATACCATCAATTATGATTGGCCTTAAACTTGGATATCGCACTATATATATATGTGGAGCTGACCACTCATGGATGCGTGACATAGCAGTTACGGAAGATAACGTCGTTGTGTCGGGCATGACGCATTTCTATAAAGACTCGTCATCAGAAGTTAATCGCTCACGCAATGAATATCGTGGCTACCGCCTTCACCAGATAATCAATAGCTATTACATTGCCTTCTTGAGCTACCATAAAATCAAACGCTACGCAGACTCAATCGGAGCTCGTATCATCAATTCCACACCGGGGAGCTATATCGACGCATTTCCTCGTGGCCCCTTACCTCTATGATGGCAATAATGAAGAATTTGGATTAAATATTAGACTTTTTTATGTCAATTTTGACACCCACTCTCGAAAAGAGATAAAATTTGGCTATATTTGCAAAAATATTGCAAAACTATAATTAATAACTATTCCAGAATCCTTATGAAGAAATTATTTCGATTTATTTCAGGAGTGATATTGGCAGCAACCTTAGCCCCTCTGGCTCTTCACGCCGAAGACACAGTGACGCTATATGGTGTGCGCCGATATAACTTCAGTGGCGGTAGCAACGGTCTTTATTCTATCGAAGCAAAAGAAGATGCCCAGCCCGAAATCTACTGGTACGACGGTGATATGCTCGGCAACGGAGGAGCCGTTTACGCCGATGGCTCTCTTTATGTCCTATCATTTTATGATTACTATGGAGAGATACATTGGGGCTATCAGGTGTGCAACGTCGACAACCGCACGTATGATTACCGATATCCCGAAGGCCTTGACCTTATAACAAATGTAGCTGCTTGTCTCACTTATGATCCGTCGACAGACGTGGTTTATGCCGTTTGTCTCGGTGACGACACCGGCACTAATTTTGACCTTTGCACGATGGACACTGAAATCGGTAGCAAAACTCATCTTTTCCGCCTCGAACGTCGCATCTTCACTCTCGCTTCTACCGCCGAAGGTCAAATTTATGGCGTAGGTGACGATGGTGTGCTCTATAAAATCAATAAATATGACGGCACCATGACCGAAGTTGGCGACACCGGGCTCATCCCTAACGCCGACCAGACAGCAGTCATCGACTACAAAACCAACGTAATGTACTGGGCCGCATACACTGAAGAAGGTGGCGGCCTCTACACCACAGATATCGAGACAGGCGAAACGACACTTCTTTCTTTCTTCGAAGACGGATGGCAGTTTACAGGCTTGTTTATCAAACAGACAGCTCAAAATCCGCTGGCACCGCTTGCAGTTGAAGGTCTTAAAGCTGTATTTGATGGCGCGTCTCTGGCAGGAAATCTCGAATTCAAACTACCATCAAAAAATACATCAGGTGATAAGCTGACAGAAAATGTTAAATACTCAGTGTATCTTGACGGTGTTGAGCTTGCTTCAGGCAACGGCACTCCCGGCGCAAAAGTTTCAGCACCGGTAAGTGTAAGCGAAGCCGGAACTTATCGTTTCGTAGTCACTACCAAAAATGGCGAAAATGGCGAAATCAGAGGAGCATCGACTAATATCACCCTTTGGGTCGGCATGGACACACCACGAGCAGTAACCAACTGCAATATCAGCGTTGAAGGCGATGAAGTCACAACAACATGGACTCTTCCCGAACGTGGTATTCATAATGGATATGTTGATCACTCTGCAGTAAGATACAAGATTATCCGTGGCCCCGAAGATATCCTTATTACCCCTGACTATGACGGCACTATATTTACAGAAAGCGTGCCGCGCGAAGGTGTATATCCTGTTATGTACAGCATCACTCCATTTATCGGCGACCTTGTCGGCGAAGCAGTTATTACTGACTGGAAACTCGTGGGTGACAATTTTGTGCCGCCATGCATTATTGACTTTACTGACCCGTTCAACTCGCTTGTCGTAGAAATCTTTGACGCAAATAATGATCGAGCCTCTTGGTACTGGGATGATAGAGCCGAGGCTATGGCTTGCATGTGGCCAATCAGTAATGACCGTCAACGCGATGACTGGCTCATTACAGCTCCAATCTATTTAAATGAAAATGAAATCTACGATATCACAGCCGTTGTGGCATCAGAAGGAAAATGGAATTACCCAGAACAAAAATATGATGATATTTTTGCAGGCGAATTGGGCGTATTCATCGGTCGTGAGCCCAACGCTGGCGCTATGACTACCAAACTCATCGACTACGAAATAGTTGAATCTATCGACTACGAATTCAGAGAAGCTTCATACGAAGCACATGAAACAGGTCTTTATTATGTAGGACTCCATGTTATTGGAGGCATTGAAAGCGGAAATATCTATAACACCCTCTTGCGTTCGATATCTGTAATCCAGAATACGACCGGTATTGAAGACGTGAATAGCGATGCATCTGATTTCTCAGCGTTTGCTATTGATGGTGGCATTGCTATCACGAACCCCTCAGGTGTAAATGTAACAGTAGTCACGCTTGATGGCCGAACGGTAGCTGACACTTCAGAAGTTTCTGCAACCCTATCGCTCAGCAAGGGACTTTACATCGTAACAGCAAACTCTAAATCAGTAAAAGTGTCAGTTAAATAATCAGGGATAAGTTTATCTTGAAACTCTATTATACAAGTGCGTCGTGGCAGCTGCCATGACGCACTTTTCTTTTGGCTTTACATTTGCCACCGTATATAAACATTTCAGCCGGCCCTCGCGAGTCGGCTAAAATGAAGTGTCTCTAACACTAAATACCTAAAACCATTTAAAATCCTTTTTTACTTAAATCTTTAACAAGCCTAAAACTTGTCTGTTTTTTGCTTAGACCTTAATAATTATTTACTCCGCAAAGTTAACGCCTCTTATGCCGTCATTAGCCAAGATATAAATACAATATAAATAAATATAGCGTTATATTTTTGTTATAACGCTATATATTAGAATATTATAAAATATCAGTATCGATAAAAATATAAGCTGTTATTTAGCTATTTCGCCAATTTTTTGAAGATTTTGTTCGAAATTTTCGCGGTCTATTGCTCGATTTCTAAGCTTGTTTCGATATGTATAGACCGTGTTCAATGATAGTCCAAGGAGCCTTGCAATGCGAGCGCTATCATCTACACCAAGACGCATAAATGCCGCTATCCGCAACTCGGGAGTGAGTTTGCCATCCGATGGTTCGATAAAACATGTGTCCTCTCTCATCAGCCCATTTAACTGCTCTACGAAATCGGGATAAAAACTCAGAAAAGCTTTATCAAACGACCGCAAGAATTTCTCACTCTGGTCACGCATCATCTCGCCGCTCTCTACCATACGGCACAAATCCTGGCTTTGTCCGGTCTTAACTTTTCTAACAATAAGTTTATTAAGTTCCTCAATGCGTTCAACATATGACGAACATATTGCCAAAATCTGGTTAATATAGCCATCTTTATGAGTGCTCGCCGATGCAAGTCTGGCTCGATAAGCCGAAAGCCGCATTTTTGAGCGGTAAATCACCCAAACCATAACTGCGAAAGCAATCATTGCCACAGTCAACACAGCAACAAGAACATACAGCCAGCGGATGCGCGAAGCATCCTTGTCGTTGTAGGCCTTAGAAACCACCGGCAATATATTAATCTCGTTCAAAGTCCTTATTTTAGAGCCGGACTCGATAGAGTTCTCAAGAGCGTGCGACAGGTAACGATGCGCCCTTGAAATGTCGCCACGGCTATATAGCTCAAGCCCAAGACGCTGCAAAGACGTTGTCTCCTTTGTGCCGGCGGCAATATCACTCATCGACGATAACGCCAGGTAATAGGCAGCTCTCTCTGCATCGTTCATCTTAAACTGATATAAATCAGCCAATGACGCCGTTATCCGAGCATAAAGCTCGTTGCCAAAAGATGATTGGGCCAATGCAGCTTTCATTTCTGAAAGCGCTGTTGACAGATCGCCTCGGTTCATAGCGCTCCAACCTTTATGGTAAAGCTGATGAGAGGAACCATGAGGGAGATATTTGACCAAAGAGTCGCTATATACCAAGGCTTTATCCAGATATTCTCGACCATGGGCGTCATCGCCATAAAAGGTTGCGGTTGTGACATACACGTCAAATCCACGGTCAAAATAATTTTGCAACGCCTCTGTTGTGAGCAAACGGCTATCGACTGACTCAAACATGTCAACCGACTCCTTTATGATGCCTCTCAGTGGATTAACAGCTGCGAGCTCGAGCATCGCAGCAGTGCGGACAGTTTCGTCACCATATTGCTCGGCAAGTTGCTTAGCACGGTCAAAATAATAAGCAGCCGAATCAACGTTGTAGCGCCGGAAATTTCGACCAAGTTCCAACATGGCCTCAGCCAAATCGTCATCATCAACCGAGGCAAGCTTCTTTCTTACCTTATCAATTTCGAGACGCTTTAAGTCGGCAAATTCACTGCTTCTTGCAATATAATAGTCGGTTGAATCAATGGCGAGTTTAAAGCCACCATTGCCAGGTTCGGCAGGCAGAGGCGTTGCACTCATGCAGTTCACTCCAACCAGAGACAACCCCATCGACAATATGCCGACCCATATTTTATTCATCTCCGTGAGCCGAGCTGTCGTTAAGCTTTGCTTCCAACAGATTAATCAGTGTCTTACGGTCGACAATGTCAATTTTTGTCGGACTATAAGTCAGCAAACCTCGCTCTTTCATGCTGTCGAGAGTGGCAATAAACGATCCGCGAGGTACACCGAAGAATGAATACAAATCGCGCTGACGGCACTCAAGCGCGATGTCCTTACCAGACGGCTGAGTCAAGGCTACAATCCAAAAAGCGATGCGCTCCTCAATACTGCCCGTCGTTAGCGCCAGAATTCCGCTGACCGATTTCTGCGCGTTCATCGACAGAAGATTGAGATAGTTAAACATGAATACCTCGTCAGAGTTAAGTATTTTGAGATAATCACTTTTTGCTATCTGAAGAATTCCTGTCGGCTCAATAGCTGTCACAGTGCAAGGATAGTTTGTCGCACGGCCGAACAGATAGTCAGCCGCGATTACATCAGGCGCATAAAGCGTCTGGCTCACCTTAAAACGACTGTCGGGATTGACAATCTTTGACCTGACGCTTCCAGAGATGATAAACTTTATATGGGTGCAGGGC
>CAMWQZ010000125.1 GCA_947176515.1 uncultured Bacteroidales bacterium
GCTGTCCTACTGCATATGACTCAATGTCAAAGCTGCTACCATAATATACAAGGGTCGAACCCGAGAGGTCAGTGAGGATATAGCCCTGTTTGCAGAGAGCTGTAACGACACCGCTTGCTTCAATCGCTGCATTAACTTTGAGCGAACCTATTGTGCTTGACATTTCAAAACCGGGAACTGGTTCGGGAGTCGATGAACCACCGAACACGGGGTCCTGACCGGCCTGTTTGTAAGTAACCACAACAAAGTCACCTACGTTGTAGTCAAGATTTTCGTCGAGGATATCACCGAGATATTTCGACGCAGGTTTTGAAGGAGCGAATGCCTCGACGAAGTCAGTCTCGCTATTCCATACGCTCTGATAGTCAGCTTCGGTCACGGTGTACTGCAAGCCGTTCTGGATGCCAGACAACTCGGCAGGGAGTGCGTCAGAAGTCGGGAAGCTGAGCTGGAGGGTTGATTTTTCTGACAACCAGTAGACAATGCTGCCCTTGACTGCCGACAGAGAGTCGAGCCACGCAGGAGCGTAGGCTTCGGGAGTGATTTTAGAAGTGAAGAAACCATTGGCGGCAACAGCAGCGAGTTCTGCGCTTTCGCCGCGCTCGGCTGCCAGCTTGAGATTGGCAGTCATGTTGGCCATCTTCTTGATGTCGGCCGCTGTCATAGTGTAGGCAACGGTCTCTTTCTTGGTGATGGTCGGAGTGTCGAAACCGTCGAGATATTCGTCGTTCCAAGAGTTCTCGTCGCAGGCAGTGAGCGTGGTGGCGAGAGCGGCTCCGAGCATCAGGCTTTTAAATGCGATATGTTTCATAATCGATAATAGTCGCTATTGGTTAGAAATTGATTTTCAGACGGAGCGAGTATGTGCGACCGAAAGAATAGAATACACGGAAAACATTGTCCCATTCGCCCTTCTGGGTCGATTTATTGTAAGCGTCGACAATGTAGTTGTAGTTGAATACGTTGTAAACGTTGCCGTAGAGAGTAGCGTTTACACCGCCGATTTTGAACTTGAGGCTTGCGTTGAGGTCAAGCTGCTGTCCCCAGGGTATTTCCCAAGGATCAGCCACCTTGATTGTGCCGCCGTTTTCGAAGTCGCTGCTGCTGATCTGATAGTCAGAGTAGTTGCGAGCATTGACAACCCAGTCGCCACCGATGCGGAAGCCCTTGAACGGTATGAAGTCAACCGAGATAGAGCCTGTAGTCTGAGCAGAACCGCCGACTTTCACGCCTTTTTGGTCGATTGTAGCGTGGAGATGGTCGGGAGCCATGATGCCTTCAGCGAGGTCGCCGTCAGTGTTCTTCAGCGGCTGGCCGAGCTGGTTCCAGAAGTAACCGCTTGCGTTAGAATCCCAAATCCAGTCACCATAAGAAATCATACCCTGGATGTTGACCCATTGTGCAGGCACCCAGCTTGCGTTGAGTTCTACACCCATGTGACGGGCGTCAACGCCGTTCATGTTCATGAAGTAGCGGTCTCCGGCGTGTTCGCCGCGAGTCACTGTACCGCCGCGAGTGGTGGTCTTGTCCATCCACTTAGTGTAGTAAGCGTTAGCTGTGAGTGCAAATTCAGGAGTGTTGAAGCCGTAGCCGAGTTCGAATGAGAATACCTTTTCATTGACAGGCTTGTCGTTGAGGACGTTAGAAGTGGTTGAGTTTACAAACACACCGCCTGAGAAGAAGGGCGCACGGCTGATGAAGCCTGTATTGAAGAACACGTTGTTCTTAGAGTCGATGTTATAGTTAGCACCGCCCTTGATTGTGCCGCCGATGAAGTTGCGGGTCTCAGAGCGCTCGTTTGCTTTGTCATAATAGAAGAAGTCGCGGCGCCAGTAAGTATTGTTGTTGATTGCGCCTGAAACTACGAGGTTGAGAGCCTTGTCGAGCATGGTATACTCAGCCTGGCCGTAGATGCCTTCTTGAACGACATAACCGTTATAGTTACGGTAAACTACGTCGCCCACACCGAGTTTTTCGTAAGCCCAAGCTGGGTTGAGGGCTGCGCTGTTAAGTTCGGCCTTAACGTTCTTACGGCTTGAGTAGTCGATGAAGTATTCGCCGTCAAAGAGGTCGGTGATGATGTTTTTGTGTTCACCTATATAATAACGTAGGTCAAGACCGCCTGTGAGAGCAAGACGGTTGCCATTGCTCTGGTTGATGTCATTCTTATAAGAAGAAACGAGGCCAATCCACTTGTGAGAGTTCATTGACTTCGACATTACGAGTTCCGAACCTGTAGTGCTTGCGGCGTTGAGGTCCTGGATTGCACCGTAGTCAAATGTTCCGTCAGCTGCGAGGAATTTTGTGTGGAGCTTGCCGTCAGTTGCGCCATACCAGTCAGAGTAAGTGTATGATCCGAGGCCGCTGCCCTGACCTGAATTACCGCCGCCAGTCGCAAACGATGCATAGACAGTTGTAGAGAGTGAAGAGTGGTCGTTAATCTTCCAGTTGTGAGCCAATGAAATCTGAGGCTTGTGGTAGAAGTTCTTTGATGAGTTGTACCACTGGCCGTTTTTCTTGTAACCGAAAGTCGGGTTGAAGCGATACATGCTCATATCGTCGCTCATGTAGTTCTTGACATTCTGATATCCCATGATTGTCAGACCGTTCTGGCTGCTACGCTGGTAGTGGACCTGAGGAGCGCCGAAAGCTGTGAATGACAACTGATGGCTTTCATTGATTTTCCATGAGAGGTTTGCAAAGTAGTTGTAGCTGTTGTAGGGAGTGCCCTGAATGTATCCGTCGCCCCATTTGCGAGAACCGAGTACTGTAAGAGCCCAACCGTTTTTCATAAGACCGGTCGAGACCTTCATGCCAATCTGGTTCATGCCGTCGTTACCCATGCCGTACCATACGCTACCGCCTTTTTCAGCATCGGTTGAGCGAGTGGTGATGTTGATAGTACCGCCGACAGAGGGGGTTGACACGATTGTAGCGCCGAGACCGCGCTGAGTCTGGATGCTTGAGGCAACGTCGCCGAGACCGGCCCAGTTGCTCCAGTAGACGCCACCCCATTCCATATCGTTGATGGGCACACCGTTGACCATGATTGCAACGTTTTCAGACTTGAAACCGCGCATGTTAGTCTTAGCGTCGCCGAAACCACCGCCGGCACGTGTTGTCCACACGCCTGGAGTGGTCTTGAGCACTTCGGGGAGCTCCTGGTTGCCGAGCTTGGTTTCAATCGTTGCGGCTGATACATTTGAAGCTGCAACCGGGGTTAGACGGGTGCGCGCTACAGACTGTGTTACCACAACGTCCTGAAGCATCTTGGTGTCAGGTTTGAGTTTGATTTGACCGAGATTTTCAGCTGCTTTAACGGTTGTCGGCTGATAGCCCAGCGAGGCAATTTTGAGTTCGATTCCGTTAGGAACAGAAATTACAAAACGGCCGTCGATATCAGTAGTCACACCTGTGGTTGACCCTGCAGGGATGACAATTGCGCCGATAAGCGGCGCATTAACCTCATCGACAACCTGACCGGTGCATTTTACGTTGGGGCGTTGTGCAAAAGCACCGACTGCCGCCATAAGTATTGCTCCGGTCAAGAGAAATAGTCTCTTAAACATAGCGTTGATGAATTTAATGATAAATAATTGATTAATTATTGATTATAAAAATTGTGTTCTATGTTAAATTGCCATCACGCAATTATTTCACAAAGTTAAACATAATTTTTCTATTATTCAAACAGATACGGCTGTTTCAAATACGAAACGAGCTGGTCCGGTCATTAAAATATGCCTGTCTTTTTTGTCAATTATTAGTGTGCCGCCGGGTAGCACCACTTTTACCGGCCAGTTAACTCTGCCAGAAGTCGCCATAGCAAAAGCGGCCGCACATGCGCCTGTGCCGCAAGCCAGAGTTTCGCCTACGCCGCGCTCCCAGGTTCGTTGACAGATAGTGTCAGGAGCTTCGACCATTACAAACTCTATGTTAGCCTTATTGGGCCAAAAGGGATGGGATTCAAGTTGGGAGCCTATTTTAGCGACTTCAAAAGTTTCTGTATCGCTGACTTCAACCACTCCGTGAGGATTGCCGGTCGACACAGGTATTACGTTGAAAATCCCTGATTCTGTAGTCAGCGCAACTGCGCTGTCGCTCAGCATCACAGCTTCGCCCATGTCAACGGTGACCCTCTCGACTTTGCCATCTATGCCTATATGCAATGCAAGCGTCTTGTTGCCGGCAAGGGTTTCAACGGTAGGATGCAGTGACGTATTTAGATGATTGTCATAAATATATTTTCCGACGCAACGTATGCCGTTGCCACACATCTGGGCCTCAGATCCATCAGAATTGAATATGCGCATCTTGATGTCGGCGCATGAAGAGTCGGATATCACAAGCAGACCGTCAGCTCCGACACCAAAATGACGGTCGCATAGGCGTCGTGCGATTTCAGGCAAGCGTTCTTCGGCAATGTCTCGTCCGTCAATCAGCACGAAGTCATTGCCTGCTCCGTGCATTTTTGTGACTCTGAGCTGCGACATTATGATTAGCCTAAATGATGTTGCAGTGCGTTGGTGATGCGGTTGAGACCCTCGGTTAGCACAGAGCGAGGCACTCCGATGTTTAGGCGGATAAAGCCTGACCCTTCGGCTGCTCCGAAACTTGCGCCATCGCTTACCGCTACGAGCGCTTCGTTGACAAACATATCGCAAAGCTGCTCATGAGTGAGGCCCGTTGGATTAAAGTCAATCCATAGCCCAAAACCTGCATCGGGACGGAAAGCCTTTAACACTGGCGCGTTCTTGGCGATATAATCACATGCGAAGTCAGCATTGGCGGCGAGATAGTCAAGCACGCTGTCAAGCCAGTTTTCGCACTGGGTGTATGCGGCGCGTGTAGCGTAAATCGCATCAATTGGCGGAGTGTCAAATTCGCTCGCATGAAGCCATTTGAAAAATCCGTCGCGAAGCGTTGGCGACTGGATTACGACCCACGCTGTCGCTATGCCCGGTATATTGAAGGATTTCGACGGTGCACCGAGCGAAACGGTAATTTCGGCTGCTTTAGGCTAAATCGAGGCGGTCGGGATATGATTTTTTCCCTTAAAAACAAGATCGCCGTAAATCTCGTCAGAGAGCAGTATCATGTTATTGCGGTGACATATATCGACTACTTTTTCGAGCGTCTCGCGGTCCCATTGGATGCCGACGGGGTTCTGAGGGT
>CAMWQZ010000126.1 GCA_947176515.1 uncultured Bacteroidales bacterium
TCAATATAACGGTAAATGAGACGTATCACGCAATCTGAGCTTGTCTGACAGTCTTATTACTTGGGTTCAGGAATCACCGTCTCCAACGCACCATTGTGTACTGCTATGTCAAATTCGACACTCTCCGCCTTATCCACTTGCTCCAAAATTCCACTGCAGACAACTCCGCGTAGAGCCAAGATTGGCTTTATTTAATCGAACGCTAAGATTAGCCGATGGCAACCTCGTGTAAAAAGGCGCGGCCATCGGCTATAACGAGTTACACATCTTTATAATCTCACAGATATTCCAACTTTATGTTGTAGTTCATCTCTTAGTTAAATCTCATAATAAGCTACTCATGTATGAATTTCTTGCCGGCTTGTATGTAAATTTGACCTTTTACAAGTTCATTCACCTGACGCCCATGCATATCATATATTGGTGCGTTAGACCTTTTTCCATCGATTAGCACATCATCTATACCTGTATTTTGTAATATATTAATAGCTTTAGCAACTCTTACGGCAGGTAAATGATTCTTATCTCCATCTTGAGTAGCCCTAATCGTTACTATGCCTTCTTTTATACAATCCAAATATGGTTTATCGCCAATCCAATAGATTGTAGCTATAGATTCGTCTCCGCTGATGTACTTAATCTCTAATCCTGATGATATTTCTGCGTTGAGAGGGATTTGATCACCTACTGTACAATTATCTAATTGTTGATTCCAGGTTATGTGTTGTTCAGCTTGTTCTATTGTGATATAACCATATTGTGAGGAGATTTCATAATTCCCTCTTGATTCAGTAAGAGACCAGAATCTGTATGTTCCGACGGATGATGATTGTCCATACTCCTTTTTTATAGTAGGAATATAATTATTAAGAACCGTTTCCGTCTCATTATTTACGAATCCGCTTATTGTATATTTGAACTCAGGATCGGGCTCTCCGTATTTTCTTGTATACTCACCCCAAGTTACAGTTAAAGGTCTTGGTTTGATATATAGACTGCCGTTTTCATAAGTGACGTTGTAATTTGGAATCTGGTCTCCGTTAATTATTATTTCATAACTTCCACATGGTGAATTTATATCTGCATTGCACTCAAATTTTGGAGTGGGAAATAGTTTCTTATCTTGTTCCAATTTTAAATTTTTAAATTCGTATTCAAATTGTGGATTACTTGAGTAGTAAAGCCGGTGGCAATCTTTAGCTTTGATAACTAAATCTGCTGGTAATATACTTAAAAATCCATCTTGATATGTAAACGTGTAATAATCTGATTCGCCTCCGAAAACATTAACACGATAAATCCCTACGGGACTACCAATCTGTGCTTCATAAATAGTTTGAAACTGTTTATTCATACTTGGCCATGTTTCATCATTTTTTAGACCTTTAAAGCTAAAATTTGCTCGTGGTAAATAATCTCCATATTTGCATTCCATGCTGTCAACAGATACATGCAATGGAGCTTTTGTGACATGTAAAGTTCCTTTAAAATAGTCTGATGTATAATTTTTGGATTGAATACTTGCGAATAAAGTATATTTACCCGGCTTGATGTATTTATTATATTCCCGTCGGTCATACGCATAACCACAAGTAAATTTAATTCTATAATCAATATTATCTAATGATTCACCATTTACAAAGCCTGTCACATCACTTATTTCATTAGAAAAAACAAGCTCCTCACCGTATTCTACCGCATATGAATTTACATTAATAGTAAGTGGGGCCTTATTTATTGTGTAAGATACCTCTGCTGGCCAATCAAATAATTCTTCATCAGATTCAGTATCTTTACATTTTATACCTATTGTTTTTGTATATTTCCCAGCATCAATTTCATAGATGTCATCAGAAAGTTCAATAATATAACGGCTGTTTATATTTGAATAATAAGACATTTTTTTTACTGTTCCTGTATATGTGCAACCTTGTACACTTATGATTTTCTTTGTAGGGAAATCGCGATAATACTCATCGCTCCCTGGTAAAATAATAAAACTAGGAGCATTAAAATAATCTAAATGTGCATCCTTATGGAATATAATAGGTCTTTTATTGCCAATAAATACATATAGAAAAACATCCCAATCAGATTTAGTCGCAAACGCACTGGCATACATTTCCTTTATGGAGGCCGGGATGACAATTGTTTCAAGTTTCCTACAACTGAAAAAAGCAGAATCACATATAAGTGTAATTGTATTTGGCAATAAGATTGATTTTAATCTTAACTCGTCCTTTTTATTGTTATCCTCCTCAAATGCATGTTTGCCAATCGCAGAGACGTTATAAATTTCATTGTTGTATGATACTTGTTCTGGTAAAATAATTTTTCCTGTATAACCTTCACCAATGGTCGCATACGTCACTTCAACTTCTCTTTTGTCTTGAGAAATTATGTTATAATATATTCCGTCGGCCTCGAAATCAAAGGCATTCATGGGGGAAAAAGAACAAATAGTTAGCAGGGACAATAATATTCTATAAATGCTCCTATCAATTGTATTTTTGCATTTTTTGTGTAAATCCCATTCCTTTATCTCCATCATTCTATTATTGTAAAATGAGAGAAATTTAAATTTGAGTAAGTGTGACATAATTATAGTTGTTTATTAATTTAATATTCCATTATAATAGATGGCTTAATTATCGTTTTTGCCCATGGATATATAGTACGCAAATGATGGTTCATCATGTTTTCAATTTGGGGAGTTACAAATGGCGACAAGACAATTGACTCTAACCATTCTTCAATTTTTATGATTCGTAATTGAATGAATGGTTGACCTGACTTTAATGGTACTAAGCGAAATTCCCGTTCACTTGCATAGCTTTTCGATTTATCAAAAGTTAATCTATCTGCTAATGCTCCCACTCTATTTCCATAGTTTACATCAGAAATAAGTATATCAGATGTGGGCTCGATGTTTTCAACAAGTTTTTCTATTGTAGTTCCTATGCGACACATTAAGTCGCTCTTTTGATATGCTTTCCACATCAAATAATTTTCTTGAATTTCACCATCAGTAAGTGCTTGGTCCATTGTCCAGCATGATACACAAAGATCCAGAGCCAATTTAGTACACGACTCAATATCACGTTGTCTTGCACGGTCTTTATATGAATTTACGGGTTTTACTTCAAATGGTTCTTTTTCGGTTGGGATGAATTTATGTGCTCCAGATTTATCTCTTAGATCAGAAAAAGAACTTCTGTGTGAGATATATAATGTTGAGGTGTTTAATAATGATAATAAATGAGAAAATTTCAGGTATCGGAAGATAGGCGATTGTAAGGAGATGTCTTTTTTTATAGCTCTAAAGTATATATTAAAATTCTTCCAAGTTTTTACACACTTGAAATCGTCGTTAAAATCATTGATTGAAAGTTGGGGTTTGGGTGCCATTTGAAATGATTATATATTAAAAAAACGGGAGTCATATTCACTCATTCCGCTCCAAGAGGCCGACCAAAGCCCATCATAGTAGAATGAGCAATGATGACCCCACGTGATATATAATCATTTCCGTAGCCTCATATGGGATACGGATATAATTACCCACGGTCATTTTCATTGCTTCATTCTTGACTATGATTGTGAAATTGGTCGTTTCTTGGAGCCAAGAATCAAAGCGCATAAAACGCCTTCGTATTTACGAACCGCCCGATAACAAGTGTTATTCCTCCTCTGAGGACCTCATATCGTGGGGTTCAAATGCAAAGTTAATGATTTTTTTAATTTATCTGATTTTTGTGGTTGATTTTAACTACATAAAAAAGTCAGGCAATGTCTGGGGGTGGTGACATTGCCTGACTTGGGGATTCGTTTATTTGCGTGGTGATTACTTGCCGTTGATTTCTTTTAGGAATTCTTCTGCGACTTTCTGGTCGTGGAGGCAGTCAACGTCCATAGCCTTGGAGAATTCGAATGGCAACACCTTTATGTCGGTTTCGGCAGCAAGTATGCGCTGGAAGTCGCTTAATGACTCGGGATAGCCTTCGCGCTTGGCAACGGTTTCCATCGCCTTATCGTTAAGGGCATAAAGGCCGGCTGAAACGATTGTGCCTTCGGCAAAAGGCTCGCCGCCATAACGGTAGTCGATGACTTCGCCGTTCTCTCCCATACGCGCATAGAGGGGACTTTCGTCGTCGACGAAACGGGTCAGTCCCATAAGCACTGCGTCGTCGGGCAATTGCTCTGATTCGCGGACATATTCGGCAAACTCCTTGTCGGGGAAGATGGTGTCGACTGTCATAGCGATAAAGCGACCTTCGATGCCTTCGGCTGCTTGACTGAGGCTATAGTAAGAGTTGTCTGAGATAATGGGGCGCACAACCAAGGGGTAGCCTTTGGCCTTGAGGTCTTCGAGATATTCGACGAGTTCGCCCATGCGGCTGTTGGCTACGATATTGATTTGTTCGCCGCCATGCTTCATCAATATGTCGATAAGGCGGCCTATCATCGGCTGGCCTTCGATTTCAACAAGAGGTTTTGGTTTCTTTTCGCCGTTTTTAGCGAAACGCGAGCCTAATCCGGCTGCTAAGATTACGTATTTCATATTATGTTGTGTTAGTTAATGATTATACAAATTGTAGGGACGCACCCTGGTGCGTCCGTGTCTGGTTAACGAAGCTGTCTCATCTGATTAGCGCCGCCAAAAGCCGAGTTGTTAGCGTTTGGACGTCGGTTGTTGAGGTTATTTCTGTCGTAGCGGTCGTAGCGGTTATTGCCGTCGATGGGGTTACCGAACTCATCATACTCTTCTTCCTCGTCCTCATTTTTGCCGGTCAGACGCTCGCCCTTCTTGGGTTTAGGCTTGTTCTTCTTTATTGCCAACGGCTTCTGCGCATCAAGGGCGAGTTCATAGATATCCCATGACTGCTCTACGTCCCAGTTCTTTTTCAACTGCAGTTTCTTATTGTAGTAGTAAACTTCTTCTGGCTGAACGAGTTCTTGCATGTTGCCGGTGTCCCATTTCCCGTTATCATTAGAGTCGATAAACAGACGGGCGTAGTAAGTCGTCGGGGCGAGATATTTAAACTCAGCGCGACCATCGACAACCGGCGCCGTGCGCAGCACTTTGTCATCGCTGCTAAGCAATTCTACATAAGCTTTGGGGCTCACCCCAGACGAGTCTGCCTCTAAGCC
>CAMWQZ010000127.1 GCA_947176515.1 uncultured Bacteroidales bacterium
CGTCAGTGCCAGCTTCGAGCGACGACATTAGCCGTTCAAGACAGTTGAGATTCGTTTCCTTGTCTCTTGGATCAATGTCGAGTGACAACAGGGCGAGTTTGAGATTTTTTGGCATAGAAAATCAATATTAGTAGTCGGCAGAAAACTTATCCGGCTTTATGCCTTCAAATGGACGATAATAGTCCTTAACAGCTCGCATGTCAGCCTCGAAGTCGCCTGTGGCAGTAAATTCTTTTTCTATAATTACTCGCTTGTTACGGGCATCAATAGCTCCAAGCACAATAGGCACATCAGCCCCCTCGGCAATGTGAAGGAAACCTGTGCGCCATTGAGTAACCTTGCTGCGCGTCCCCTCGGGGGTGACAGCGAGATGCATACGTCCGACGTTTTTAAAACGAGATATTATATAATCGGTGAGTTTGGCTCCTCGCTTCTTTGGCACAGGAATACCGCCAATAGCCTTAAACAATGGACCTAATGGCCAGAAAAACCATGCTTCCTTCATCAGAAAGCCTGCCTTGCGTCCGACTGAAGCATAGGCGAGTTTGCCGAGAATAAAATCCCAGTTACTGGTATGAGGAGCAACGCAGATTATACACTTGGCATAATCGGGCACACTGATATCAACTGACCACCCCGATATGCGGAGCAGTAGTGATGCAAAATTCATTCTATAAGATTTTTATTTTTAAGATTATCGACCTTATGCCTTGGTTGCAGCGTTCATTTTGTCTACAATTTCCTGCATACGGGTAGCCATCTCCTCTTTCAGCTTGCGAAACGCGGCAGCTGTATATGCGTGCTTAGCAGCGCGATATGCCTTGCCATTCTCAAAGTCGCTGGGCGATTTATCAAAATCAAAAGAGCATTTAGCGAGTGAATCCACCTGAAGGGCTGCAATATCATTGATAATCTTATGCGTTTCCGCGCGGTCAAAGCCTTCGATGAGGTGAGAGGCGATGAGAAGTTCGGCAGCGATGTCGCCGCATGCATAACGGATGTCTTTTTTGGTTTTACGAATACTTGCCATGTTTTAAAAAGTATTTAGCATTAAACTTGATGGGAGAGCAAATATTTTTTGAATGCCGGGTAAGTCGGAGGCAAACGGTCGGGGCGCATAAGTTGCGCCACCGCTCCCTGAGATTGACGCGGCACATTATAATCTGAGCCTAAAATAGCCTGCATAACAGCCGGCGATTTCGACGGATGAGCAGTAGCCATGATTAATGCCGGCTTGGCTTTGTCGGCACTTGAATCGAGCGACGCAATGGCCACAGCAGTATGTGGGTCGGCAACGTAACCGGTCTTTTCATAAACCGATTTAATAGTGTCTGCAATCTGGGCATCGGTGACGGTGCTCGACACTATATCAGAACGCAAATTATCAAGGCTGTCATTGCTAAGCGCCATGAGGCGTGGAAGGTTTGACGGAGACGACATGTCCATGAGCCTCGCGTAGGTGGCCACAGTTGACATGGGAATAAATTCTCCAGTCTTGACAAACCTATCAAACGCATTATTGGCATTACATGCCGCAATAAGCTTATTACATTGCAAACCAATACGCTTTGCCATGAGACCGGATGTCAACATGCCGAGATTTCCTGACGGCACGGCGATGTCTACTTCTGCCGGTTTTATACCCTCGTTGGCAAGATGCCCCACTCCATAGAAAAACAAAGCCACCTGAGGCATTAAACGCGCAAAATTTGTTGAGTTTGCCGTTGTAAGCAACACATTTTCTCGTAGCGACTTATCAGAGAATGCCGATGACACTATACACCTGCAATCATCAATCGTGCCGCTGACTTCTAGCGTATGGATATTCGCTCCGGCAGTTTTCATTCTGGCGATGTCATCACGCGAAACAGCACCGTGAGGAAAAAGGATAAACACATTGATATCAGCCTTTCCTGCAAACGCTTTCGCCACAGCCATGCCAGTGTTGCCGGTTGTGGTCACAAGCACGTTGAGCTTGGTGCCGTCATGTGGATTGAGCGAATTGAAAAAACCTGCGAGAAAACGCGAACCAAAGTCTTTGAACACATTGGTCGGACCGTGGAACAGTTCGAGTACATATAGTCCGTCAGACAGTTTTACAATCGGCGTATCAAATGACAAAGCCTCGTCAACTACTTTTTTTATCGTTGCCGAGCTTATGTCTGAGCCCATAAAAACGTCGGTCATAGCATAAGCTATCTCACGTAGACTCATGTCACTCGTATTGTGGATGAAAGCGCTTGGGACTCTTGGCAAAGCCTCAGGCATATACAGACCTCCTGATTGCGGTATGCATGAAGTGACGGCTTCGTGCATACTGACCTTAACGTCAGGCTTGGATGTACTGTAATATTTCATCACGCAATATACTTTTCTTCGATTATTAGCGCCAATATCGGCAAAAACTGTGATGACAAAAGTAATAAATAAACAAGTTATCTCAAAATCATATCGGCAAATAAAAGTTAATTATCGAGATGCCGAATTTTTCTCGCGAAAAACCAGTGAAAAAAACATTTGAATAGTTCTTTATTTATAAAATAAAAATCACTACCTTTGTATGACTAATTTGGAACAATCCGGTGTGGAGCGCGACCATAGTCGTCACCATCGGCCTAAGATGCTAATTAACAAAAGAAAACATGTTAGAAGAAGATCGTATTTTTAAGATCAATATCGAAAACGAAATGAAATCGGCATACATCGACTATTCGATGTCGGTGATTGTGTCGAGAGCCTTGCCTGATGTTCGCGACGGCATGAAGCCCGTTCACCGTCGTGTGCTGTTTGGCATGAACGAAATGGGCAACACCAGCGACAAACCCCACAAGAAATCAGCAAACTGCGTCGGCGAAGTCATGGGTAAGTATCACCCTCACGGCGATTCATCTATCTACGGCACTGTCGTTCGCATGGCTCAGGACTGGTCGCTGCGCTACACACTTGTTGACGGTCACGGTAACTTCGGCTCTGTCGACGGCGACTCACCTGCAGCAATGCGTTACACTGAGGTTCGCCTTTCAAAAATCGGTGAAGAAATGCTTGCCGATATCAACAGTGATACCGTTGATTTCCAGCCTAACTATGACAACTCTAAGGTTGAACCCGTTGTATTGCCGACGCGCTTCCCTAACCTTCTCGTAAACGGCGCTGCCGGCATCGCAGTCGGCATGGCAACCAATATGCCTCCTCATAACATGACTGAGGCCATCAATGCCTCAATCGCAGTCTTGGAAGACCCTGACATCACCGTGCCCGACCTTATGAAGCATATTACTGCCCCAGACTTCCCCACTGGCGGCACTATATATGGTTACAGCGGTGTCAAAGAAGCTTACGAGACCGGTCGCGGACGAATCATCATCCGAGCAAAGGCTGAAATCGAAAGCGAGGGCAACCATGAATCAATAATAGTCCATGAGATACCCTACGGCGTCAACAAGGCAGAACTCATTAAATATATAGCAGACCTCGTTAACGACAAGAAGCTCGATGGTATCGCCGATATCAACGACGAATCAGACTATAAGGGCATGCGCATCGTCATCAAGCTAAAATCTGATGCCAATGCCAACGTTGTCCTCAATAAATTGTATAAGATGACTCAGATGCAGGCATCGTTCAGCGTGAATAATGTCGCTCTCGTCAATGGTCGTCCGAAGACATTAAACATCAAACAGCTCCTTCAAGCGTTTATCGACCACCGTTACGATGTGGTGACACGCCGCACTCGTTTCCTCCTCGGCAAAGCTCGTGAACGCGCCCATATACTCGAAGGTCTGATTATTGCATCGAAAAATATCGACGAGGTTATCTCGATTATCCGCTCGTCAGGTGACACTGACGAAGCCCGTCGCCGACTCAGCGAACGTTTCGATTTGAGCGATGCTCAGACTCAGGCAATCGTTGAAATGCGTCTGCGAAGCCTCACCGCTCTTGAACAACATAAACTCGAAGACGACTACCACGCTCTCGAAGAGGAAATCGCATTCTTAGAGTCAATCCTCAACGACCCCGAGGTGTGCCGCACTGTTATCCGCGAGGAACTTGAAGAAATCAGAGACAAGTATGGTGATGACCGCCGCACCGATATTGATTACACAGCCGGTGACTTCAATGCCGAAGATTTCTATGCCGATGATGAGATGATTATCACTATCTCTCACCTCGGTTACATCAAGCGCACTCCGCTTAGCGAATTCCGCGCTCAGAACCGTGGAGGCGTTGGCGCCAAGGGCAGCAATACTCGCGACACTGACTTTATCGAGCATATCTATCCGGCTTCGATGCACAACACTATGCTATTCTTCACCGACCGAGGCCTCGTGTATAAACTTAAGGTATACGAGCTTCCTGAAGGTGCGAAGAACAGCAAGGGCCGTGCTCTCCAGAACCTGCTTAACATTGAGCCCGGCGACCAGGTCAACGCATTTATCCGCTGCAAGCAGCTCGACGACCCAGAATTTACCGGCTCTCATTACCTCGTATTCGCAACCAAGAACGGCGTCGTTAAGAAAACATCGCTTGCCGAATACGCTCGTGTGCTTGCCAAAGGCAAGAAGGCAATCATCCTTCGCGATGATGACAACCTCATCGGTGTCGAACTGACCGATGGCAACTCAGAGATACTCATGGCTAACCGCAATGGTCGTGCAATCCGTTTCCATGAAAGCCAGCTCAGAGTCATGGGTCGCGTTTCGACCGGTGTTCGCGGCATGAAACTTGACGGTGGCGACGACGAAGTAATCGGTCTTATCGCTATGCCTGTCGACTCCCTTAACAATGTTATGGTTATCTCGCAGGAAGGCTTCGGCAAGCGTTCGCTCCTCGACAGCTACCGTATCACTAACCGCGGTGGCAAGGGTGTCAAAACAATGAACATTACTGACAAGACAGGGCGTCTGGTGGCATTTAAGAGTGTCAACGATGACAATGACCTCGTCATTATCAATAAATCAGGCATCACATTGCGTCTGCATGTCGCCGATATCCGTGTCATGGGACGTGCCACTCAGGGCGTAAGGCTGATTAACCTCGAAAAGCGCAACGACGTGATAGCATCTGTTTGCTGCGTTGATGCCGACCCCGAGGAAGAGGTCGAAGAAGTAATTGAAGGCGAAGAACTGCCTGAA
>CAMWQZ010000128.1 GCA_947176515.1 uncultured Bacteroidales bacterium
CCGAAAGGGCGTCGATGCCTTCGCGTCTACCGGCAGGCGTTGAAGTCTCGCTCCCTTCTACATTTGTGTTAGGGGGAGCAGCTTTAGCCAACGCAAGAGCCTTGTCAAAATCGCGCTTTGCCGCTATAAGATTGCCTGATTGGCGTTCAAATTCACCTCTCAGGTAAAATCCTCCCGGAAAATCGGGGAAAGCATCGATTACACGATTGATGTCTGCTGTTCCGGCCGCATATTCTCCTTTTTTGCCATAGATTACGGCTCGGTTATATAATGCACGATAGTCATCTGGATTTAAGTCAAGCACCTTAGTGAAATCAGTTAACGCTCGGTCGTTGGCGCTCACTTCAGCGAGCAAGAGGCCGCGGTTGAACAGAGCGGTGGCATTAAGTGGCTCAAGTTCTATAGCATAATCAAAGTCAGCCATTGCTCCAAAATAATCATCAAGATTATAGCGCAGATATGCGCGGTTGATATAAAGGCCTGACATTTTAGGTTGTAGCTTTATGGCTTCATTCATGTCGTTAAGAGCCGATGCGAAATCGCGTTTTGAGTTGATTGCGATATCGGCTCGCATGATGTAAGCATTGAGCGAATTTCTGTTGAGCGCGAGCGCATTGTCAATATCAGATATGGCAGTAATTGTGTCGCCTTGTGCTAACTTAAGGTTTGCATGGCCGAGATAGCCATTTGAGAAGTTGGGGTAGTATCTCAATAGTTCTTTGAATGTTGAGTCGGCCTCTTCATAATTTTTTATGCGCTGTTGTGCAACAGCCATATTAAACATAATTTGTCTGTTGCGTGGCAATAATTTTAGGGCTTCCTTGTAGTCTTCGATTGCAGAGCGGTCGCGCCCGAGATTTTGACGTGCTACACCTCTGACCTCCCATGCATCAGGTAGGAAGGGGTTGATGTCGAGAGCCTTATTGGCGTCGGTCTCGGCTCCGGCGTAATCTTCGAGGTTCAATTTAGCAATGGCTCGCATTAAATAAGGCTTTGCCAGATAAGGCTTTGCTTGTATTGCTTGATTAAAATACTGAATGGACAGCATATAATCCTCAAAATACAATGCGTTTTGGCCTACGCGTATGACTTGGTCAGTGTTGACCTGAGCAGTAGCCTTGACCGGAACACCTGCCAAGTATGTGAGTAATATGATGATTTGTATCAGATATTTATGCATCGTAAATATGTCTTTCTCGTTGAGTTCTAATTAGCGAGAAATTTATCGATGACAAATTTACAAATTATCATTAGTTATTACTAAAGATATTGTTCACAAAAAAGGTTAATGTTTTGATTCGGTTGTGTTATTTTTTGATTTATTATTTCTTCCTGGACGATGACGGTAATTTTTACGGCGGTAATTTGATTTGCCTTTATGTTTATTTTTCATTTTTAGCTGTGGACGGTATTCGGGAGCTTCGCCGAGTTCTTCAGGGACAGGCTCTTTTCTTACATCTTCGCCAAGAAAGGTCTCTATCATTCCAAAACGCTGTTGGTCTCGTCCGCCGACAAGAGTAACCGCTTTTCCGTCTGTGCCGGCGCGAGCCGTTCGGCCAATTCGGTGCACATAATCTTCGGCTTCACGGGGCACATCATAGTTCACCACCATCGTTATGTCATCAATGTCGATACCTCGAGCTACTATATCAGTGGCAACCAGTATGTCAATCCTTCCAGATTTGAAATCAAGCATTACTTTTTCGCGGTCAGCTTGGTCGAGGTCTGAATGCATCTCGCCTGTCTTCCAACCTGCTCGTTTCAAATCTCGTGTGAGTTCCTTGACGTTAAGCTTAGAGGCGGCAAACACGATTACACGTTTTGAATGATAGGTTTTAAACAGATGTTTCAATACCCCCGGTTTCTGAGCTTCGTGGCAGACTATGGCAGATTGGTCAATGTTTTCTGATGGTTTTGAGACGGCTATTTTTACTTCGACAGGTGCATGCAATATAGTTTCACCCAGCTTTTGTATCTTAGGCGGCATTGTCGCAGAGAATAGCAGGGTCTGCCGCTCCTTGGGCAGTTGTTTAGCTATTTGGAGGATATCATCAGAAAAGCCCATGTCGAGCATGCGATCAGCTTCGTCGAGTACGAAAAAAGACACTTTTGACAAATCGACATACCCCATTTTCATGTGAGCCAGCAGGCGTCCGGGGGTGGCTATCACGATGTCAGCTCCCATTTTCAGCCCTCGTTGCTGACGTGAGAATTCCTTGCCGTCGTTACCACCATGAATTGCGAGGCTTGTGACAGGCACGAAATATGAGAATCCTTCCATCTGACGGTCAATTTGCTGCGCTAACTCATGGGTGGGAACCATCACTATGCAGTTAATCGCCTCTTCTGGATAGCCGCCGTCGTTGATTAAGCTTATTATCGGCAAAAGATATGCTGCAGTTTTGCCTGTACCGGTTTGCGCACATGCTATTATATCGTGTCCGTCGAGTATCGGTCCGATTGCTTTTTCCTGAATTGGTGTGCACTCTTCAAAGTGCATAGCGTCAAGTGCGTCGAGCACATCATATCCTAAGTCGAATTCGTCAAATCTCATTCAAATCTATGTATTTGGTAGGTGGTTTTGCAAAATTACGAAAAAATGTAAGATTTTGACGTTTGCTAAGACTTAAAAATCTTGCTAACTTTGCACCATAAATTAAACCATCCGACAAGATTGAAACGTATAATAAGAGCGATAATGATTTCAATTGTGATGCTGACAGCTTCTGTTCAGTCTCATGCCTTGTCGTTTGCACTCGATTCGATAGCAGAGTGGGGCAGGTTTCCTCGTTTTTGTATCGACGTTTACCGCTGGGGAGATAAATTTTTCAATTCCTACGATTCAGCCTATGTTGTCGGTACGGGCTATAAATTTAATGTAAAATTAAAGACCGAATCTTGGACCGATCTCTATAATTTCAATCTTCCGGGTGACATGTCGATGACTATGACCTCCGACCCATCAACAACGATTGGAGCCTATGTGACTTACCTCGCAGTTTCAGCAGGTTACGATATTAACCTTAGTAATATTATCACAGGTGCCGAACGCACTCGCACTCGCTTTAACTTCGGGTTTAATTGTAGCCTCCTCGCAGTAGAATGGAATTATGTCAGCAACGATGTCGGCACGACTATAACGCGTGTTGGAGAAAGGGGTAACGAAGTTTCCACCGATATACCCTTTAATGGCATTAACACCTCTCAATGGTCGCTCGAAGCATATTATTTTTTCAATCATAAGCGCTATTCCCAAGCGGCAGCTTTTAATTTCAGCAAGATTCAGGAGAAGAGTCAGGGGTCATTCTATGCCGGACTTTCTATGTCTAATCAGCGCTATGATTTTAACTTCTCCGAACTGCCCGAAAAACTTTTACAGATTTTTCCGGACGCTTGGCAAGAAAAGACTTACAAGGCGTCGTGTCGTAACTATGCCCTTCGTCTTGGTTACGGTTATAACTGGGTTTTTGCTAGAAACTGGCTATTGGGCATCAGCGAGTCGCCGATTATCGGGTTAAGGCGAGGCAAGATTAATAGTGCGTTTGACAGTAACTCGTTTGCGTTATCCAATCGTCTCGGCGCTTCGGTGGTGTGGAATAATGGCCGTTGGTTTGCTGGTGCGTCAGCGAGATTCGATAGCAATATAGTCTACGATAAGGACCATACATTCGTGGCAGCGCTTATTACCGCAGAGGCAGCAATTGGTTATCGTTTCAATCTTTGGTGATATATACTTTCTAATAAAAAATCGCCTCTCAAAGTTGAAAGGCGATTGTATTGGAGTATGCTTTGAGGACGATGTTTACTGCTTGCCAGAGACAGCTACTTCGCGATTGATTTTTGCAACAAGGCCTTGAAGCACTTTACCCGGGCCAAGTTCGATGAACTCTGTTGCGCCGTCGGCAATCATGTTCTGCACAGTCTGAGTCCAGCGTACGGGGGCAGTGAGCTGTGCGATAAGGTTAGCCTTGATTTCTTCGGGGTCAGTGTGGGGCTTGGCGTCAACATTCTGATAGACGGGGCATGTCGGTTTAGAGAATGTTGTCTTTGCAATGGCTTCAGCGAGTTCTGCGCGTGCCGGTTCCATACAGGGTGAGTGGAATGCACCGCCTACTTTAAGCTTCAGCGCGCGTTTTGCACCGGCAGCGAGGAGCTTCTCGCAGGCAGCGTCTATTGCTTCAATTTCACCAGAAATTACGAGCTGGCCGGGGCAGTTATAGTTTGCACAGACTACTACGCCGGGAATACTTGCACAGATTTCTTCAACCTTTTCATCGGGAAGGGCGAGTACCGCAGCCATTGTTGATGGTTTTAGTTCGCATGCTTTCTGCATAGCCTGTGCACGTGCAGATACCAAGCGTAGGCCATCTTCAAAGCTGAGTGCTCCGGCGGCCACGAGAGCTGAGAATTCGCCGAGCGAGTGACCTGCTGTCATATCGGGTTTGAACTCTTCGCCCAGTGATTTTGCTAAAAGTACTGAATGTAAGAAGATTGCTGGCTGTGTCACAGCTGTCTGGCGAAGGTCTTCGTCGGTGCCGTTAAACATCAGGTCAGTGATTCTGAAACCAAGGATTTCATTTGCTTTTTCAAAGAGCTCGCGAGCTTCAGCGTTGTTGTCGTAAAGGTCTTTACCCATGCCGACAAACTGCGCTCCTTGTCCGGGAAATACGTAAGCTATCATTGTTCTTATTATAATAATTTGATATTTTCGTTATAATTGATGCTGCAAAGTTAGGCATTATTTCGCAAATAATCCCTAACTTCGCTGTCTCATTTCGTGCAGTTTGCCCGTCATTAACCTCTTTTATATGCATTTTTTTCTCAATATCCCTTTATTCTTTGCAAATATCCGTGGGTGGCAACTTATCATTATACTGATGGCGTTGCTAATTCTAATCCTTATCCCCGGTCTTCTTGGATTTAGAATTGGACGGCGCACCTCAGCCAAGCACCGAAAGAAATAAATTATTTTAAATCCGCATCCGAAGTTACGCTGCTTTCGAAAAAATGTACTATCTTTACATTCACAATTTATTATAACCGTTTAATCAAATCTCATTATTTATATGAATATCCTTACAC
>CAMWQZ010000129.1 GCA_947176515.1 uncultured Bacteroidales bacterium
ACCGTCAACCTTGGCGTCGCTTATATGTTCTGAGAAGGGGAACGTTCATGCTTGGCTAACGCCAAGCAATTAGGTTGGACATACTGACTAAACACCAACCTGTTAATCTGCTAATTGTCTGATTTTTAGCGGTGGACGCACCTTGGATACACCTTGGACGCACCTTGGGACTACAATGTTTTTATGGGCTTACTCTGAGAGTTCGGAGCGGTAGCGGTAGTTGTTGCGGAGGGCTTCGAATGTCGAGTGGTCATTTTTTAGGGCGATGGTGTCGGCAAGGGGATTGTAGCTCTCGGCTATAGCAAGGGGCTTAACGGTTCGAGCTACAGCTTTTGGCGTAGCGGCAGATGTCGTGACGCGCGGCAGGTAGAAGAAGGTCGTTATGGCGTCGAGTATCATCTGGGTGGCGCGCACTTTGCCATCGTGAGAGTATCCGGCGATGTGAGGCGTGGCAATCGCGGCGCGCTTGAGCAATTCGAGCGAAATGTCGGGCTCTCCTTCCCAACAATCTATGGCTGCCGCGCTGACCTCGCCACTATCAAGGGCGCGGATTAGCGCGTCAGTGTCGCATATCGGGCCTCGGGCGCTGTTGATAATTATAGGGCTACGTTTTAGTGACGCGAAAAACACGTCATCGGCTATATGATATGTAGCGTCGTCGCCTTCACGGGTCAAAGGGGTGTGGAAGGTGATGATGTCAGCTTTTTCAGCGATTTCGGCGAGAGTAGACCAATGCTCGCCCCCCTCGGCGCGCATACGCGGTGGGTCGCATACCATTACGTTCATACCCAGACCACGAGCCCAGCGCTCAACGATTGAGCCGACGTGACCGACTCCGACAATGCCGATGGTGTACTGCGGCAGCGGACGGTTAGCAAGCTGCATGATGGATGCAAATACATATTGAGCAACGGCAGGGGCGTTACAGCCGGGGGCATTGATGACGGTTATGCCGTTGGCCTCACACCACTTAGAGTCGATATGGTCTGTGCCGATAGTGGCCGTGCCGATAAAGCGGCACTTCGACTTGGCGAGCAGGTCGGCGTCGCAGCGAGTACGGGTGCGCACGATAAGCGCGTCGGCATCTTTGACAGCCTTAGGCGTAAACTCATCGGCTGCGAGATAGGTGACGTTGGCGTAAGGCTCAAGCAGGCCGGCGATAAACGGTACGTTTCGCTCGATGACGAAATTCAGACGAAAATTCTCCATATGTAGATTGCGTAATAGATTACTGTAATTGCCGATATAACAATCCAGGCGCGCGGACTGTTGCGAATCACAAACAAATGACCGAGGAAAAAGGCCGTGCAGCAGTTGAGCAGCGTGAGATATGTTATAAAGTTGGTGAAGTCTACAGCCATTGCAAAAACCGTGGCAACGGTTATGAGCAACAGCAGGCCGTTGCATGCGCGGCGGCGAGCGTTGTAGGTCATGAGCTTAAGCAAACTCAGAAGATAAGCAGTGAGGGCGAGCAGCACGGTCAAAGAAATCGTTACGACGATTATAATGGTGTCGAGAGTGATTGACGCATCAATGAAGTTGATGGAGTGGGGGATATGGACGTCGTAAGGAGAAATCACGCCTGCTCCGAAGAGTATCCACCAGGGCGTGATGATGCCGAGGAGCGCAGCAAGGATGGTGCGCAAGGTGAGTATGCGCATCTGGGCGCATGCAATCAGGAATACGGGTATATAGACCGCAAAACCATACTGCACGGTCACGGCTGCCGAAATAAGGAAGAATGCGAGAAAGACTCTGCGGCGCGATGTGGGTAGGTCGAAGGTGCTGAACATCAGCGTCATCACGCCTACGATTATGAAGCCCATCACCGAGCCCGAACAGAGCTGGGCCGTAATCTCGGGCGTGGCGGTCTGCAGGACGATGAAAAAGTAGGCATAGATGAGGGTGATGGTGCGCGGTATGTTGTAAGTCTTGTTGATAAATATCATCATCGCCATGATGGCAATGACGAGCCCGAGGTTGACCCACATGGAAATGAACGGGTCGGCAATCCACTCGTTGGGCGACAAGAACAGTGTGCCGCTATCGTCAGCTATGCGGTTGACTGCGCCGTCGGCCAAAGCATAGACAGCGGTAATAATCATGACTGCGACGGCCGCAATCAACACTCCGCGCAGATGAAATGCTCTGGTGACGACAGCTGAATTCAATGCAATCAGTTCATGAGGTCGCGGCCGATGTCGCGACGGAAATATTTGCCGTCAAAATTGAAGCCTTCGACAGCCTTATAGCTTTTAGCAAGAGCGTCGGCGATAGAGTCGCCGTAAGAAGTCGCGGCTATTACGCGGCCGCCCGATGTGAGCACACGTCCATCGGCGTCGCGCTTGGTGCCGGCATGGAAAAGGATGCTTTCAGCAGGGTTAAGGTCGCCGGTTATTTCGAGCCCTTTGGGATAGGAGCCAGGATAGCCTCCTGAAACGGCCATGACCGTAACCGCCGTGCGCGGATCCTGGTCGGCAGGGATGTCGGCGAGATTGCCTTTGGCTGCGCCTTCGAGCAGGTCGACGATGTCAGACGCTATGCGAGGCATAACAACTTCGGTCTCAGGGTCGCCCATGCGCACATTGTATTCGATAACCATAGGCTCGCCGCCGACGTTGATGAGGCCGAGGAAGATGAAGCCGCGGTAGACAATGCCCTCTTCTTTAAGGCCGCGCACTGTCGGCAGTATGATGCGCTCTTCGACCTTCTGCATAAACTCCTTGTCGGCAAAGGGCACGGGGCTGACGGCTCCCATGCCTCCTGTGTTAAGGCCGGTGTCGCCTTCGCCGATGCGCTTATAGTCTTTAGCAACAGGCAGGATGCGATAGCCGCCGTTGCCGTCGGTGAGCACAAACACCGAGCACTCGATGCCACTCAGGAACTCCTCGATGACAACCGTGGCCGACGATGCGCCGAACATGCCGCCGAGCATTTCGGCGAGCGCCTTCTTGGCTTCGTCGAGATTGTCGATAATCAACACGCCTTTACCTGCGGCGAGGCCGTCGGCCTTAAGAACGTAGGGGGCTTTAAGAGATTCGAGGAACTTGTAACCGTCTTCAATGCGGTCGGCAGTGAAGCTTTCATAGCGCGCTGTCGGGATAGAGTGGCGCACCATAAACTGCTTGGCGAAGTCTTTGCTGCCTTCGAGGGCTGCGCCGGCTTTCGAGGGGCCAACTACGAGCACAGGCTCGTCGGCAAAGTAATCATATATGCCGGCAACCAGTGGGTCTTCGTTGCCTACGACTATCATGTCGATAGCGTTTTCGTCGACAAAGCGCTTGATGGCGTCGAAATCGAGGGGCGACATGGCTACGTTTGTGCCATAGGCGCCTGTTCCGCCGTTGCCAGGAGCGATAAACAGACGCGCAGTGCGCTTACTTTGTGAAATCTTCCATGCAAGGGCCGATTCACGGCCGCCGGAACCTAAGAGCAGGATATTGAGCTGTGACATGATTTAACTGGTTGGGGAATATATTTTAATGTGATGGATTAATCAGGGGATTTATTGATTCTCGCTATTATTGTCGGTGTCGCGTTTTTTCCAGCCTCGAGAGCGCATAAGCGGACCGCTCTGAGGTGGCAGCGACGGTTTCTTAGAGCCAATGCCTCTGAGGGCATAAGGATTGCGGCGCACTGCAAACGGATTTTCAGATTCGGCAGGGCGTTCGTCTTTAGGCTCGAAACGTCCGGGGCGGCTGGTGTCGCCAAATTTACGATCACCAAACTTGCGGTCGCCGAATTTTCGCTCTCCGCCGCGACGGTCACGGTCAAAGGGTCGGCGGTCTTTACGGTCGTCACGTTCGCGGCGATTCTCGCGAGGCTTTTCCTCTTCGGTTTTTGCTTCCTTAAGTTTGCCGCCTGCTGCCATGAATGATTTTTTATCGCCGTCGAAGATGACATATTCGCGCAACTCACATTCGAGCGAGCCGTTGTAAAGGGGTATCTTTTCAGAAGCGCTCAGTCCGATTTTGCGGAAATACTCGTCGCGATAGCCAATAATCCATGCATTATAGCCAGTGAAGACATGTTTGAGCTTGCTCCCGATGGTCTCGTAGAGCGCATCCATGTCGGGCGCGCTGATGCGCTCGCCGTAAGGTGGATTGGTCACTACGACTCCGGCTGGCTGGGGTGCTTCAGTCCATTTTGACAAGGGTTTGACGCTAAGATCAACATATTTAGCCACGCCGGCGCTCTTCAGATTTGACTCGGCGATAGCCACGGCCTTTGGCGAAATGTCTGAGCCGACAATCTTACACTCAACGGGGCGCTCTCCGCTCTCGTCGTTATAGAGACGATCAAACAGCTCTGAGTCGAAATCTTTCCAGTGCTCGAAAGCGAAGCCTTTGCGATAGATGCCAGGGTTGATGTTGGCTGCAATCAGGGCGGCTTCGATAAGGAATGTGCCTGAACCGCACATCGGGTCGACAAACGATCCTTCGCCGCGCCAGCCGCTAAGCAATATGATGCCGGCGGCAAGCACTTCGTTAATCGGTGCCTCGGTCTGGGCCACGCGGTAGCCACGCTTATGGAGCGACTCGCCCGACGAGTCGAGCGACAGGGTGACCTCTGTGCCGGAGATATGGACGTTAATCATCACGTCGGCGTCCTGGAGGCGCACTCCCGGGCGCTTGTCAGCGCCATATCGGTCTTTGAACCAGTCGACGATGGCGTCCTTGATGCGATAGGTCACATAGCGAGAGTGGGTGAACTCAGCGCTGTAGGCCGTTGTGTCGATGGAGAAAGTCTTGTCGAGGGTCATTATCGACGACCAGTCGAAATCTTTTGTCTTTTCGTAGAGGTCGTCAGGGTCTTTTGCTGTAAATTTATAGAATGGCTTGAGGATTCGCAGTGCCGTGCGGCAGCAAAGGTTAGCCTTATATAGCATTTCGAGGTCGCCCCGAAACGAAACCATGCGCTTGCCGGGTTCGACTTTTTCGGCTCCGAGAGCGCGGAGTTCGTCAGCAAGCACGCCTTCCAGCCCTTGGAAGGTCTTGGCAACCATTTCAAATGTGTCGTTGCTTCTCATCATTGTAAGTTTTTTGCAAAGTTACAACATCCGCGGCTGATTTCCGCGATT
>CAMWQZ010000130.1 GCA_947176515.1 uncultured Bacteroidales bacterium
TGAAGAGCCGCATCTTCTTCGCCCGTAAGAAACTCCAGGAGCGCTTCGCTGACTATCGTTAATCAATGCACGATTCAAAATTCACAATTCACAATCAAATGTTAATTGTGCATTGTGCATCGTGAATTGTGAATTGAACAAGCTTGTCATTATTCATTTTTAACTCATAATTTTTCACTTACTTAGTTGCTTGTTGCTTTACTACATAGACCGCGACCCCAAAGTCGCGGTTTTTTATTGTTTAGACCAGAGTACCATAGAGCCAAAGAGGTTGAGAGTTATTAACACAACAACCGCGTTGAGACTGACAGTCTCAACGCGGTTGTTGTTAATAAATGTGGGTTGGGATAGATTAGTCGGCGATTACTTCAAATTCGGCGCCTGAGGCGTAGTCGTTGCCTGACTGTGAGTTGAGAGCCATGAAACGGACATAGCGGCCGCTGACTGGATGATCAAAGGTGACGTTTTTCTGAGCAGAGCCTTTTGCAAACGTTCCCTTAGCGACGGGCTCACCCCAGTTTTGTCCGTCGGTGCTGACATAAATCTCGTAATCTTTCACGTTGCCGTTGGAGTTGCCGTCCTGACGGGGCAGATAATTGAAGCCCTTGATGTTTTTGACTTCTCCGGCATCGAAATCAACCCAGTGAGGATATGTTGCAACGGTCACAGACCACATGGTGTGCCAGATTGTCGATGGGTCACCGTCGGTTAGGTGAGATGCATCGCCAAAATCAGGTTCCTGACTACTTGCGAAAATAGCTTCGGTGCGGACTGCATCCATCTTCGGGAATGAAGCGGTGGCGACGATATTGCCTATTTTATTTTTGTCCTTCTTTGATTTCGGAGTCTCCTGCACCCAAGCGGTCACGGTAGAAGCAGAGCGGAGCTCGAACGGTCCGTCGTAGACTTTCGGTGTCTTAGCGCCGTCGATAGTGAAGAGCACTTTTGACGTAGAGTCAGGAACATTGATACTAACCATGCCGAGGCGGTTACGGCTGATGCCCAACGGCTGAGAGCCTTTCGGTCGCACTGATGCGAGAGTCTGGAGCTGCTGCTTGTCAGCCGGGCGAATAATGAACGAGAAGCGATGTTCGGTAGCCTTCACACGGTCGGGCTCGAGCGGTCCGCCTTGCCCACAGCTCGCGCCGCCGAGACCTGTGACACCGAGGTCAAGATGAAGCACGGTTGATTTGCTTTCGGGGAGCTTGTAGGGATGGTCGGCCTTGAAAAGTTGCATTTCGGTGTAAGGCAATGCGGTCATCGACATTAGTTCAGGCGCGATGAAAAGCACACCTCGATTACCGTCAGTCAGCGCAGCCCAACGCACTTCTTCGCGGTTGCCGTTGCTCTGAGGACGGGTGTAGTTAGTCATCATGTCTGCGACTTTAGCTGTGTAGCGTCCTACGAACTGGCCGGTCTTACGGTCATTATAGTTCTCCTCCGGGCCGCGGCCATAATATGTTACTTCGCCAAGCGACTGAGGCACTTCGAGTGTGTAGCCAAGACGCGGAAGGACTATTGACGGGTTGTTGGAATTGATTATAGCGTTGAGCTCAACCGATCCGTCGGGGTAAACCGTCCATATCTGGTTAGTAGTAATCTTGAAGTCATTGGGACCGAAGGGCTCTGAACCGCTCTCGTCAATTGAGTATGTGCCGCGTGAATTGCCATTACCGCCAACCATGCGGCCACCGCGAGGCGCCTGAGATTCAATAGTGAATGAAAGCGCCGGATTACCATTGACGTCAATGAAGGAATTGAAGGCGGTGACGCGATGCTTGAGGTTGTAAAGACCGTTGGCAAACCATTGGCCTGAAATCCAATTGTCGTTATTGAGGTAAGCACGGAATGCGTCGAGCGCAGGGCCATGACCGGGAACGATTGCATCCATGCCACCATAGTTAAGTGAAAACAGGGTACCGGTATTGAGGTCAAACACAGCCTTGAAATTGTCGCCTGTGAATGTGATAACAGCGCCGTTTGAATCGGCTTTTACTTCGCCGCCTTTGGCCGAACACTTCATGCAGTGGATGCCGGTAGCAGCCTTAACCGGCAGCTGCTCTGCCATCTGAACATAGCCCTTTTCAGCCCAGGGTTTATCTTCTGCGAGGCGGAATTCAACTGTGACGAAGTATTCACCCTCGGGGTCGAGTTTCGAATAATCGTAGGGGATGGTGAAATTGAGTTTCTGACGGGGACCAACTGCCATGCGCGGACCGATGAGCGCATCGCCGCTCTCCACTTCCACGCCGTCGCGCATCAGACGCCAGCCTATTTCGTAGCCTTCGAGCGGCACGAAGTAGTTCTTGTTGAAAATCTCAATCTGTCCTTTGGTCATATCGACGGGAGCGACGGCGACGTTCTGATAAACCTTTTTAACTTCGTGGTACTGAGGTTTAGGCTCCATATCGCCGAAAATGATACCATTCATCACAAACTGACCGTCTGAGGGATTGTCACCGAAGTCGCCGCCGAACGCAAGATAGCGGTCGCCAGTCTCGGGGTCGTAGTTATAGAGCGACTGGTCAATCCAGTCCCAGATAGCGCCGCCCATGAAGAAGTTGGTGCTCTCCATCGCGTCCCAGTAGTCAACGAGGTTGCCGACGGCGTTACCCATCGAGTGAGCATACTCAGAAATATGGAAAGGATACTTGATATTGGTCTTGCCTGTTACAGCCTGACGCACCCAGTTGATTGAAGGATACTGGTTTGAGCCCATATCAACGATATCATTGTTACGCTCATACTGCACGGGGCGCGAGGTGTCGAATGCCTTGATGGCGTTATAGGCGGTCACGAAGTTTTCGCCGGGGCCTGCTTCATTACCGAGTGACCAGATTACGACCGACGGGCTGTTGACGGTTGAGTGAACGAGCTCCATATCACGCGCTACGTGAGCAGCTTTAAATTCAGGAACGTGAGAGAGCGACGCCTTGCCGTAATAATATTCGTGTGACTCGAGGTTAGCTTCATCCTCGAGATAGATGCCATATTTATCGCAAAGATAGTACCAGTATGGAGCATCGGGATAATGAGAGTTGCGCACATGATTGATGTTGGCGCGTTTCATCATCATCACTTCTTTTTCCATCCAGTCGCGGTCGATGGCATGGCCTTTCGACGGGCTTGTCTCATGGCGGTTCACGCCCTTGAGTTTCACTGGCCGACCATTGACATAGAAATAACGGCCGGCAAGTCCGAATTCGTCTTCTTCAGCCGGCGTGTCGCGAATCTCAACCTTACGGAAACCAACATAGGTCGACACGGTCTCGATAACCTTGCCTTTGTTGTCTTTGAGCTGGCCTATGAGGGTGTAACGCCATGGTTCTTCTGCGCTCCACTTACGGGGATTGCTCATTTTAAGCACTGCCGAAACTTCTGTTTCTGCGCCTTTAGCCACATTTACGGGAGTGGAAACAGCTCCAACGCCAGCCACTGGCTCGTTTTCATCGCTATAAAGACGGTTAGCGTAGAGCGTATAGTCCATGAAGAGACCCTTCATATCTTTTTTACCGAGATTGCGGAGCGTAGCAGTGATAGCGAGTTCGCCGTCGGTGTAATTATTGGTAAGGTCGGGGATGACGACAAGGTCACGCACCTGCATCGACGGTGTAGAGTAGAGCGACACCGAGCGGAATATGCCGGGCAGACGGAACATGTCCTGAGCCTCAAAGAATGATCCGTCGCTGTTACGGTACACTTCTACAGCCACAGTGTTCTCACCTTTCTTGTTTAGATAAGGGGTGATGTTGAAGCGAGCCGCGTTACGTGAATTTTTGCTGAAACCGACATATTTGCCGTTAATCCAGAGGTAGAAGAACGAGTCAACACCATCGAAATTGATAAAGACTTCGCGGTCTTTCCAGTCTGCCGGGACTTCAAAGGTTCGGCGATATGAACCGACTTCGTTGCGGAAATCATAAGCCGTCCAGTCTTCTGGGGGTGTGCGCATGACGCCGCCGCGCCAGTCATCAACCTTCACCTCATGCCAGAAAATAACTTTCTGATTTACATATATTGGTTTGCCATAAGCCTGTGAGCCGTCGGGGCGCAGACCGGCGATGTTCCAGTTTGATGGCACTTCGATATCGTCCCACGACGAGGTGTCGAAATCGGGTTTATAAAAATCTTTCGGACGGCCTGACGGCTCGTTTACCCAATGGAATTTCCATGTGCCGTCGAGCGACATCCAGTATTCACTGTATTCCGGGAGCACTTTACGCGCATTCTCTACCGACGCAAAGGGATAGAACGTTGCCCTTGGTTGCTCTTTGTTATAAGCGAGTGAGTCAGGCGATTGCCACTCATGACCGCCCGGGGCCGGGTCATTGCCGTAATAGAATCCTTCGAGCGACTGAGCGCCGGTCGAAACTGACAGTAGTGCAGCGAGCACACCCGTGCAGATTAAGGTCTTGTTCATGATAAAGATATTGTTTTGTTAGGTGATTTTGTACTGAAATCACAAAGTTATGAAAAATCCGTTTACCTTGCAAAGAATAGTGATCGCACGCTTCCCGGCGACCCACGTTGTGGGTCTCAACGCGTTTGTGCATAAATTTTTACGAGAATAGCTCATTGTGATTGTATATTTCTTTGTAACTTTGCGTTTAAAGTTAAATTTTACATCAAAAAATGACTGGCATTATTAGAGTTGAACAGGTTAAGAATACATTGGTATCGTTAAGAGGCCAGCATGTTATTTTGGCGGCTGATGTCGCCAAGCTTTATGGAGTAGAAACTAAAATTATAAATCAAGCTGTAAAAAACAATCCAAATAAATTTCCACAAGGATTTGTTTATGAGCTAACTAAAGAAGAATGGGATGTTCTAAGGTCAAAAATTTTGACCTTAGAACATCAGACAGGTAAAGGGAAACATCCGAAATACCTTCCCAAAGCCTTTACAGAAAAAGGCCTGTACATGCTCGCTACTATATTGAAGAGTCCAATTGCGACCCAAACCACATTAGCAATTGTAAATACCTTTGCCGAGGTAAGGGAGTTGAAAAATCGAATATTGGAAGTGCATGACGCGAGCTTGCAGGAAGAAAAGAATATCGGGATGAAACGAATTGG
>CAMWQZ010000131.1 GCA_947176515.1 uncultured Bacteroidales bacterium
GATTATCAGTGCGTTATATCGGACGCACCTTGGGTGCGTCCCTACATTCATTCCTCATCATTCTTCTTTCCCGAAACATGCTATATAACATATTGTTATCGCTTGCATTTGTACTATCAACGTCCTATCTTTGCAGATGAATAGCCCCTATATATCAGATATTGATAAATATATTAAAGTATGGAGAACTTAAAATATTACAAGCGAGTTTTGCTGCTTTTCGCGGTCTTATGTATTGACTGTATTGCCAAACCAGAAAACACCGCTTACTTGGAATGTAGGGGCGTCATAGATGCTCATATTAAAATGTTTTCTGGGAGGGCAGATAATTTTCCACCATATTTTGTAGATAGATTTTTTAGAATTGATTCTGTCGTAAGCGCAAACGACATTGATGATGATGATGATGATTGGGATCCAGACCTTTGCGAGGTAATCCACTTTAATGTTGAACTTGACCATTATAATGTATTCGAAGAAATGATCAGTTATATCGCTAAAAGCGAACGGAGCCATAGTGATGAATATATTTATCACATTCGGGTAAATGAACTTTTTCCATATAACAAAAAGGTTGATAATTATGTAGACTGTATCAATATCAACCCTAACGGCTCTTATAGATTTAAAGTAACACGGTTTAAAGAGGTAACCATTACTGACAAATTCCTATTTAAACAAAATGGGCTAACGTTTTCTTCAAATCAGTTTTTGACACCGATATATAGAAAAGTGAATAATTCGTTTATAACCGATTGTTGGGGCAACTGGAGCTGCGATGAATTTGTACAATGGACATTTGTTGTACTATGTGGGCGAATAGTTGATGCAACTCTATTAATCGAGTATAATACTAGTGACATCGTAACAATTGACCTTATGAAAATTTAGATTCAAATCTACTACAAGAAAATTTATCAAGTAGCGTTTTTAATCACTCATACCTCATACTTCCATAAATCCATAACGTTCATGTTGCAAAATCTTGGTGCGGAGCGAAGTTTTTAGTAAATTCGCCATCTAAATTGACGCTAATGAGCAACAAGAAAATGGAGTGGGCGCGGCTTATCAATGACAAGCGCTTCGGCCTTGAACATTACCACGACCCCAAGAAAAGCAATATACGCACAGACTTCCGGCGCGATTACGACCGGTTGGTGTTCTCGTCGCCGTTCCGACGGCTGCAGAACAAGACACAGGTGTTCCCTCTGCCGGGCAGTATCTTTGTCCATAACCGCCTGACCCACTCTATCGAAGTGGCGTGTGTCGGCAAGTCGATGGCCGACGAAATTGCCATAGCTCTCAGCGAGCGCTACGCCGGCCAACCCTGGAACTCGGTGTTCACCCACATAGGCGACATCGTCGCAGCCGCGTGTCTCGCCCACGACCTCGGCAACCCTCCTTTCGGCCACTCGGGCGAGAGGGCGATAGCTACATTTTTCAGCGAGGGCAAAGGCAACTACCTGCGCGAGCGCTTGACCGACAAAGAGTGGGCCGACCTAACAAATTTCGAAGGTAACGCCAACGCCTTCCGCCTGCTGACCCATAGTTTCAACGGACGCCGCGACGGAGGCTTCGCCATGACCTACTCCACCCTGGCGTCGATAGTGAAGTACCCGTTCGAATCGTCGCTCGCCACCAAGGGCAAGTTCGGATTTTTTACGTCGGAGCACGATGATTTCGTAAAAGTGGCAGAGGAACTCGGTATGCTGCGCCACGACCGCACGGACGGCGCGGTGAGCTATGCGCGCCATCCGCTCGTCTATATCGTCGAGGCTGCCGACGACATCTGCTATGAGATTATGGACATCGAGGACGCCCATAAACTCAAAATTCTCTCAACCGACGAGGTTATCGAACTGCTCTTAGGATATTTCGACGGCGCGCAGCGCCGCCACATGGCAGAGGTGATGGACAAAGTCGACGACCCCAACGAAAAAATCGCATATCTGAGGTCGTGCGTCATCGGTGTGCTCGTCAAGCGATGCGCCGAGTCGTTCATCGCCAACGAAGACCGCATCCTCGCCGGAACCTTCGAGGGTTCGCTGCTGTCAAGCCTGAAATCAATCGAGGGCGAGGCCTACAAGCGTTGCAACGACCTGTCGTGGGATAAAATCTACCGCGCGTCAGACGTGGTCGACATCGAGCTCGCCGGTAATCAGATTATCACCTTCCTGCTCGACAAGATGATCAACGCCGTGGTCAACCCCGAGCTGAACTATTCGCGCCTGCTGCTCTCGAAATTCCCACGCCAATATGACGTCGAAGCCCCGACGCTCTACGGCAAGATACAGGCCGTGCTCGACCACGTTTCGGCGATGACCGACGTCTATGCGCTCGACCTTTTCCGCAAGCTCAACGGTCTTTCGCTGCCTGCGGTGTGATTTATCCATCTGAAATTTGTTATAAGGATATGAAAAGTTTACGCCTCTATATTCCCCTGCTCCTCATTCTGAGCTTCTGCCTGCCCTTAGCAGCAAAAACTTATAAAGTCGAGGAAGTGCCTAACGTGCATGTCGCCGACCGCACACGTTTTATCAGTAATCCTGACGGAGTAGTGTCGCTGGCCGCTCAGACACGTGTCGACTCAGTGCTCAGCCGCCTGCGCCGCTCAACCTCGGCAGAGGTCGTGGCAGTCGTCGTTGAAGACATCGACGGGGGCGACATCGACACATACGCCACAGAGCTATTCAACCATTGGGGCGTGGGTAAGAAGGACAATAACAACGGTGTGCTGCTGCTCGTGGCGCGCGACGCACGTAAGGCCGTAATACGCACCGGTCCGGGCGTAGAAGGCGTGCTGACCGACGCTGCGTGTGGCAAGATATTGCGCAACAACATGTTTCCGGCGTTCCGCGAAGGCGACTATGACGGGGGCACAGTTGCAGCCGTCAATGCGATTGCAGCCAAGTTAGGCGACCCACAGGCTGCCGAAGAGATACGCTCGAAAAACGCTGATGCAGACTTCGCCGCCGGCGGAAAATCAGTACTGACGGGCTACCTCACGGTCAGTCTTATCGTCACCATACTGATTGCTATAATCATAGGCTTAAAACTCGTCACGCTTAGCAAGGCAAGCTCCTATGACAAATACACAGCCTTCGAAAACTGGAAAGCTCCGCTGCTCATCGTCTCGTTTGCCGGGCTCGGCGTACCGCTGATTGTGACGCTGCCACTGCTTCTAATGATGAGATACTGGCGTAACCGTCCGCGCAAATGTCCCAACTGCGGTCACAAGATGACAAAAATCGACGAGGTTCATGACAACGATTTCCTTACCCCTGCCCAGGACTGCGAGGAGCGCATCGGCTCGGTCGATTACGACGTGTGGCACTGCCCGGAGTGTGGAGAGACCGATATTTTCCCCTTCGTCAACAAATCTATGCCGCTCGTGGAGTGCAGTCACTGCCACGCGCGCACAGCAAAGCTGACGGGCGACCGCGTCGTGGTGCAGCCTACGACAAGCCATGAGGGAATGGGCGTGAAGGAATTCACCTGCCTTAACTGCCACAATAAAACGGGTAAAAATTACAGGATAGCCAAACTGGCTCCGATAGTGGTCGTGCCTATGGGCGGCGGCCGCGGTGGTTTCGGCGGCGGTGGCGGTTCAATAGGCGGAGGCTTCGGCGGCGGTTTCACCGGCGGCGGCGGAGCCTCGGGCGGATGGTAAATGATTTATCAGATTGTGATGCGGCGAGTTGAAGTTCCGACTTTTAAGATATAGATTCCACGCGCCTGGAGCGGAAGGCGCCATGTACCTGCCTCAAGCTGCTTTTCGGCAACGAGCTGGCCGAGGATGGTAAAAACCTTTACTGACGTCCTATTGGTCAGCGTAAGGATTATGGCGTTGTCAGCGAGCTTGACTTCGTAGGCGTCGGTCGCTGTCGCATCGGTGATTTCAGTTGTGACAGGCGCAACTTTCTCCCACACCGGAGCCGCGTCGGCAAGAGCGCTCGCCAGTGCCAGCACTGTCAAGGCAATCATGCGTGAGATATGTTGCGATAGCCTCTTCACTATTTGTTCATGAAACGGTCATTTCGCCGGCCAATGGTCGTTCGAGATAATATTTGACTTGCTTGGCGTCGAGTCCGAGACCAAAGAGGAACATCATCTTGGTCACGGCGGCCTCAAAAGTTATGTCATAGCCAGAAATTACTCCTGTCGCAGCCAGGACGTCGCCGGCGAGATATCGGCTCTGATGTACGCCGCCGTATGCGCATTGGGTGACGTTAAGCACAACGACACCACGGTCAACAGTCTCTTTTATCATGTCGATAAACCAAGGGGCCGTCGGGGCGTTTCCGGCGCCATAGGTGCGAAGTACAACGCCTTTTATGTCGGGGGTCGACAACATGTGGCGGAGAGTCTTTTCTGACAGACCGGGGAAGAGGTCGATAGCGATTACCGACGGGTCAAGATTGTATTGCGGATTGAGGCCTCCAACTGACTGATGGCGCATTAGCGCGTCGCGGAAATAATTTATGCTCAGACCGACCTTTGCCAACTGCGGATAGTTGCTGCTCTTGAATGCATTGAAATTATCAGCACTGCGCTTCGTAGCGCGGTTTCCTCGCCACAGATAGTCCTCAAAGAGGATTGCCACTTCCTGGACCATCGGGCTGCCGTCAGACTCGCGCGCAGCGGCTATCTGAAGCGCTGTGATAAGGTTTTCTTCGCCGTCGGTTCTCACCTCGCCGATTGGCAGCTGTGAGCCGGTGATGATGACAGGCTTCTGCAAGTTATCGAGCATAAACGACAGAGCCGAGGCCGTATAAGCCATCGTGTCGGTGCCGTGGAGCACGACGAAACCGTCGTAATCATAATAATTGTCAGCGATGCTACGGGCAATTTCTTGCCAGCGCGCCGGATTCATATCGCTCGAATCAATAGGAGGATGAAATTGAATATTGTCAATCTCGTAATTAAGCATCTTGACCTTGGGCACATTCTCCATAAGATGTGAGAAGTCAAAGGGCTTCAACGCATGGGTGGCGGCATCTTCAATCATGCCGATTGTACCGCCTGTATATATGATTAAAATTCGAGGTTTCATATAT
>CAMWQZ010000132.1 GCA_947176515.1 uncultured Bacteroidales bacterium
TCGTGTTCGAGGAACGGGATGAGTGATGCGGCGATTGATGCAATCTGAGCCGGCGATACGTCCATGAGTTCTACTTCGGACGGCGGCACAACGGGGAAGTCAGCGTCAAGACGGGCTTTAACGCGGTCGCGGATGAAGGATCCGTCGTCATTGAGCGGAGCATTACCCTGAGCGATAACCTTACCTTCTTCGATTTCGGCAGTCAGGTAAACGACCTCGTCGTTGTTGAGGTTAACTTTTGAATCCTCAACCTTGCGGTAAGGAGTCTCGATAAATCCGAGGTCGTTAATCTTAGCGTAGACGCAAAGCGAGCTGATAAGACCGATGTTAGGACCTTCAGGTGTTTCAATCGGGCAAAGACGGCCGTAGTGGGTATAGTGTACGTCTCGAACCTCGAAGCCTGCGCGTTCGCGTGAAAGACCGCCAGGACCGAGGGCCGACATACGGCGTTTGTGAGTGATTTCGGCCAGAGGGTTGGTCTGGTCCATGAACTGAGAGAGCGCGTTTGTGCCGAAGAAAGTGTTGATTACCGATGAAATTGTCTTAGCGTTGATAAGATCAATCGGAGTGAACACTTCGTTGTCGCGGACATTCATACGCTCGCGGATGGTGCGCGACATACGTGCCAGACCTACGCCAAATTGGTTGTAGAGCTGCTCGCCTACTGTGCGCACGCGACGGTTGCTCAAGTGGTCGATGTCATCGACATCGGTCTTTGAGTTAATGAGTTCGATAAGATATTTGATGATGGCGATAATGTCCTCTTTAGTGAGCACCTTAACGTCCATCGAAGTCGTCAAACCGAGTTTCTTATTGATACGGAAGCGGCCTACCTCGCCAAGATCGTAACGCTTTTCAGAGAAGAAAAGGTTTTGGATTACTTCGCGAGCGCTTGCATCGTCTGGTGGATCAGCATTACGCAGCTGTCGGTAGATGAACTGTACGGCTTCCTTTTCGGAGTTTGACGTATCTTTCTGGAGAGTGTTGAAAATAATCGAGTAGTCGCTGGTGTTGACATCTTCTTTGTGGAGGAGGATGTTCTGAACGCCAGAGTTGAGGATTTCGTCGATATGTTTTTCTTCGAGCACGGTTTCACGGTCGATGATAACGTCGTTGCGCTCGATTGACACAACTTCGCCGGTGTCCTCGTCGACAAAGTCTTCAATCCAGGTCTTAAGAACACGTGCGGCAAGTTTGCGGCCAACGGCTTTCTTAAGGTTGGTCTTGTTGACTTTGATTTCTTCAGCGAGGCCGAAGATTTCGATGATGTCTTTATCGCTGTCAAGACCGATTGCACGGAGCAGGGTAGTCACGGGCAATTTCTTCTTACGGTCGATATAGGCATACATCACGTTGTTGATGTCAGTGGCAAATTCAATCCACGAGCCGCGGAAGGGGATGATACGGGCAGAGTAGAGTTTTGTGCCGTTGGCGTGAGTGCTCTGACCAAAGAACACGCCGGGCGAGCGGTGAAGCTGTGACACGATGACGCGTTCGGCACCGTTGATTACGAATGTGCCTTTTTCGGTCATGTAAGGAATCGGTCCGAGGTACACGTCCTGAATTTCCGTAGCAAAGTCTTCGTGGTCGGGGTCAGTACAATAAAGTTTGAGCTTCGCCTTTAATGGTACACTATAAGTCAATCCACGCTCGAGACACTCTTCGATAGTGTAGCGCGGCGGATCGATATAGTAGTCCAAAAATTCGAGCACGAAGTTGTTTCGGGTGTCGGCTATCGGGAAGTTTTCAGCGAAAACTTTAAATAGACCTTCGTTGTTTCGTTTTTCGGGGGGTGTGTCAAGCTGAAGGAAGTCTCTAAATGATTTCAGCTGCACCTCCAGAAAGTCGGGGTAAGGAAGCGGGTTCTTTACCGAGGCAAAATTTATGCGGGGTTTGTCTACGGAAACTGACATCAATAAATGATAGAATAGTTAAGAACTCAAAGTAAATTTAGACACAAAAAGGTTAAGAATCATCCCATAGGAGATTCTTAACCTAATTACCTGATTAACAGGCAATATTATTTAAGCTCAACTTCAGCGCCAGCTTCTTCGAGCTGCTTCTTGAGACCTTCAGCGTCAGCCTTAGCGAGACCTTCCTTAACAACAGAGGGTGCGCCGTCAACCATTTCCTTGGCTTCCTTGAGGCCAAGACCGGTGAGTTCCTTAACGAGTTTAACAACCTGGAGCTTGTTAGCGCCGGCAGCCTTGAGAACTACATCGAATGCAGTCTTTTCTTCAGCAGCAGGAGCGCCAGCAGCGGGGCCAGCAGCAACAGCAACAGCTGCAGCAGCGGGTTCGATGCCATATTCTTCTTTGAGAATTTGAGCAAGTTCGTTTACTTCTTTTACAGAGAGGTTAACAAGTTGTTCAGCAAAAGCTTTTAAATCTGCCATTTTTGTATAGTTTTATTTGATTATTATTTCTGATGGAATTAGTCTTCTTTTTTTGAAAGCGTCTCGAGGATGCCGTGGAGTTTGTTGCCGCCTGAAGTAAGAGCGGAAACAACATTCTTGGCAGGCGACTGGAGAAGGGCGATAACGTCGGCGATAAGTTCGTTCTTGCTCTTGATAGCGGCAAGAGTGTCGAGCTGGTCAGCGCCTACATAAATCGTTTCTTCTACATATGCAGCCTTGAGCGCGGGGAGAGTGTCACCTTTCTTGATGAAGTCTTTGAGAAGCTTAGCCGGAGCGTTGCCTACGTTAGCACACATCAATGAGGTCGAACCCTTGAGGGTGGGGTACAGTTCTGCAAAATCGCCTTCGATTGACTCGAGCGCCTTGTGGAGAAGAGTATTCTTCACGACGAGCAGTTTCACGTCGGCATTGAAGCATGCACGGCGGAGTTCGCTTGTCTTTTCAGCGTTAAGTCCTGCTGTCTCTACGAGGTAGAAGCAGCTGTATTCTTTAATCGTTTTCGCGATATTCTCTATTGCGATACCTTTATCTTCCTTTTTCATTTTGTCGTGATTTTAGAGGGGGTGATTAAGCGTCAACCGACTTGGTGTCGACTTTGACACCCGGACTCATTGTGCTCGAAAGATAAATGCTCTTGAGATAAGTGCCTTTTGCAGTTGCAGGTTTAAGCTTGATGAGAGTGTTGACAAACTCACGAGCGTTGTCGCGCATCTGTTCGGGCGTAAACGAAATCTTGCCGATAGAAGAGTGTACGATACCATTCTTGTCGACTTTGAAATCGATCTTACCTTTCTTTACTTCTTCAACAGCCTTGGCTACATCGACGGTAACAGTGCCGCTCTTGGGGTTAGGCATAAGGCCACGGGGACCGAGCACACGACCGAGAGCACCAATCTTACCCATGATGGCGGGCTGTGTGATGATTACATCAATGTCGGTCCAACCACCTTTGATTTTTTCGATATATTCGTCAAGACCTACGTAGTCGGCGCCTGCGGCTTTAGCAGCAGCTTCAGCGTCTGCGCTACAGAGGACAAGCACGCGTACCTGTTTGCCAGTGCCGTGAGGCAAAGTCACAACGCCGCGTACCATCTGGTTAGCTTTGCGAGGGTCAACGCCAAGTCGCACGTCAATGTCTAAAGAAGCGTCAAACTTTGCGTAGTTCACTTCTTTGACCTTTTCGACTGCTTCCGCTAAAGTGTAAGCTTTCCCGGCTTCAATCTTCGACAAGGCTAACTTTTGGTTTTTTGTAAGTTTACTCATTTCAATTGAAGTTTATTAGTTATTACCAGGAAATACACCCTTAACGGTGATACCCATGCTGCGAGCTGTACCGGCCACCATACGCATTGCTGATTCAACTGTGAAACAGTTTAAGTCAGGCATTTTGTCTGTTGCGATAGCCTTCACCTGCTCCCAGGTCACTTCTCCAACTTTGGTACGGTTAGGTTCTTTTGAACCAGATTTAACCTTAGCTACCTCTTTGAGCTGGATTGCGACAGGCGGGGTCTTTACGACAAAGTCAAAAGATTTGTCACTGTAGTAAGTGATTACTACCGGAAGAACTTTACCGGCTTTGTCTTGAGTGCGGGCATTGAATTGCTTGCAAAACTCCATGATGTTGATGCCCTTCGAACCCAGCGCGGGACCTACGGGAGGGGAGGGGTTTGCAGCGCCTCCCTTAATCTGCAATTTGATCTGTCCAGCAATTTCTTTTGCCATTGTAAAAATACTTAATAGTTTATTACAAAATTTGCGTTAGTATTTCTCTTAACGTTCGTAACAACACGCTGAGAATTATTCACGCTCCACTTGCGAATTGTCGAGTTCCAACGGAGTCTTGCGCCCAAAAATCTTAACCGACACTTTCAGCTTCTTCTTCTCCTTGTTCACTTCTTCAACGATACCGGTGAAGCCGTTGAACGGTCCTTCATTGACTTTTACGGTCTCTCCGACGATATAGTCATTGACTTCGTCATCGGTGGGGTCAATAAACGCATCAGCAGTACCAAGCATACGCATAACCTCTGCCTGACGGAGACGTTCGGGTTTTGCGCCCTTCTCGCGTCCGCGCAAAAAGTCGATGACGTTAGTAGTGTTGGTGAGCTCGTGGATTACTTCTCCCTGAAGGTCAGCCTCAATAAAAACATAGCCGGAATAAAGGTTGCGTTCTTTTACAACTTTTTTTCCGCTACGCACGGTCAATACCTTCTCGGTTGGAATCAATACTTGAAACACATAGTTGCCAAGGTCAGTGTTCTTAATTGCTGCATCAAGAACTTCTTTCACCTTGGCTTCTTTGCCTGAAATGGCACGCAGAACGTACCAACCTCTTTTAGATTCAGTCATTGATAATCAACTTAATGGTTTTAACCTTTAAGACTGTAGATGAAGTGCATCAAATTGTCGACAACCTGATCCATGACGAAGATTACCAAAGCGATAATGATGGAAGCTATCATCACGATAATCGCCGACTTTACAAGTTGCTTTTTTGTTGGCCAAGAAGTCTTATAACGTAACTCGTCATAAGACTCCTCTATATTCGTAAGTAGTTTTAATTTTTTCATTTGTTCTGTCTTTTGCACGGGTTGAGAGACTCGAACTCCCGACACCTGGTTTTGGAGACCAGTGCTCTA
>CAMWQZ010000133.1 GCA_947176515.1 uncultured Bacteroidales bacterium
CAGCCTGTTCTCCTTCATACAGCAAAAATAAACAAAAATCACCAACCATCCTCAAATCCTCGCTTGTTTTTCTGTTTTATCTGAGGCTATGCTCTAAAAAGGATGAGAATTCAATTTTTGTTTTGTTAAAACTCAATCCTTAAATTACTGGGTAATTGATTATGCTGTAATACGTTGCTGAGTAAACGTAAAGTGTTAAAATGTATGCTTGTACAAATTTGTGTAATATCGCGCGATTTCTTGCCCTAACTTTGCCCTCACGCAAAGGCGCAAAGAGAGCAAAGGTTAATTGTGAATTGTGCATCGTGAATTGTGCATTAAAATAATCTTTGCTTTTTTTGTACGAGAGAAAAATTTTTAATTTTTAATTCTTCATTTTTAACTCTTCATTCATTATGGATTTTCAACAAGCCAAAAGTTTCTTCGCCAATCAGAAACAGCCCATCTCACTCTACCAGAACATCTGGTTTGAAAACACCACCGTCCTTTTCCACTCGCCGCGCTCCTATGAGGTCAACAAAAGCGACACCGCCCTCGCGATTGCCAATGATGTGGCGGCAAAAGGGCGCGATGTGCTTTATATCAGCACCGAAGCGTTATTGGGAAAGACTCGCGTCGACGCAGAGCGCCTCTTTGTCTTCACGCCCGAATTTGAATCAATCGATGATAATCGCGATTATGCCGACCTCGTATTCGAGGCCATCGAGCACGCTGTCCGCGACACCGCTATCCGCACCTTTGTCATTGACTCCGTCACCCGTATCGCTGCCCTGTCATTTGGCCGCAACGCCTCGGCTGCTTACATAATGAAGCGCCTTGTCGCCCTGCAGGTCAAATGCAAGCTGTCCCTTATGGTACTCGCCGACGACACCACCAAATCAACCGTCCGCGCTCTCAGCGCCCTCGCCTCAGCCGATATCTCATTGGCTGACACGTCAGATAAGTCGGACCTGTCGGACAAGGCAGACGAGCCCGTCAAGACAGTCAAAGCCACAACGCCCCGGACTCCATATCACACCTTGCCCGTCGGCCGTCCGGCGCCCTCCCCTGTCCTCACGCGTCAACAACGCCGCGCCCTCGCTCGTAAGCAAGCCTCCCACCGCTAATCACCCCGGGATTCTACAAGGTTTTGACCAAAGACCCACATTTACATAATTGTAGGGACGCACCCTGGTGCGTCCGCCTTAATACGCTGATAAACAATCAAAAAACGACGTGTTACGCAATTCAGCTGAGACCCACAACGTTGGTCGCCAGATAATAGCATAGGGTGGAGCGTAGCGAGACCCTATGAAAGTCGAAATCGAAGAACTAGACGCGCAAAGCGCCGTCGCGAGAAGACCTGATGCAGAACCTCTCGCGACCACACAAACGTGCGTCTTGTCTTCTCTCACACAAGATCCCTTGGGCTATTTGTACGGACATACCTTTGGCATGTAGCATAACGTCACACAAAATCTGTTTTATAACATATGCTCATCGCTTGCATAATCATTGTGCTCAACTTATCTTTGCGAATGATAATGAATTATTTATCGTAGTTCATCGAGAAGATCAGAGTAAATCTCAAGGTACAGCAATATCAACCCCTATATGTACATGTACAAAATAATTAAAATACTTAAGTTAGTATGCATATTCAGCTTGATTATATTATTATCTGGCTGTAAGCCGCAGAGCAACAAAAATGATGTGCATTGTGCAACCATATTGAAGGTTGATGCAACCGCCAAAGAGACTTCACTTAAGTCCTTATTTTCATCTTGCGAAATCATACCATTAGAATCTGGGCCAAAGTCGGTGCTATCAGAAATTGATAAGGCCTTTTGTTTTGATGAGGGGATAATATTGTTGGATATGAGAATGTCAACTGTATTTCATTTCGACTCCAATGGAGTCTTCCGAAATAGAATTGGTGAACGAGGTCAAGGCCCAGAAGATTATTTGTTATGCTATGACTTTTGCCTAAACAAATCTACTAAAGAAGTTTCCTTATTATCTCCGTACGGTGAGATTATAAATTACAATTTAAATGGTCAATTTTTGAATCGAAAATCTTTGCCTCATAAATCTAATTACTTTGCTTGTTCATGGATAAACCACAATGACTTAGCTTTATGGTCAGCAGTAAATAGCGATGAAGGAGGTTTGAGTGTCGTAAATATCGAATCAAGCAAACAATATTATGAAGATTGGTTCAATGACCGTATTATTGATATGTGTAGCCTAAAGCCTTTCTATCAATGGAATGAATCTATATATTTTGCGGCACCACTAACAAATATTGTATATGAAGTTACTGACACTTGTATGTATTGTTCTTATATATGGGATTTTGGAGAAAAGAATGCATCAGCAAAATACCTCAGCATGTTGACAGAAATACAGAATCCCTCAGATAGAAACAAGAAGATAATATCTGATATGGAATCTGGTTCTTTAGCCTACTCTATATTCAATGGCGAAAATGACCAATACTATTTCATTGCTCTCGCAAACGGCATCGGAGATAATAGGGTGATAACAAACATTTTTTATAATAAATCAGACTCCGAAGGGGTTGCAGTTGAAAGGTTTAAAGAAGGCATTACATTGCATCCTATTTTCTTGAACGATGAATTCATACTCAGCATAGTTCCTCATAATGAGATAGCAATCTATAATTCAATACTCAATACAGATTATGAGTGCTCCGAAGACGACAATCCTCTTTTAGCTAAATTCTATTTTAACAAATGAAAGCCTGACGCTGTCTGAAATTTTTTTATTCAAAAAAATGACGTATCTTTGGCGAAAACTAATACTCTTAAAATCTTGACCATATGTCTGTTTATCTCAAATCAAACAAATTAAAAGCCAAGAAGTATTTACTCGGGACATACATTGTATATTTCATGTTTTATATACTGATGCTTTTGCCCCTCACCGACGCAATAAGTTTGACATTAATGCATAGTGGTAAATTTAACGGATTAGAAGGCTCTTTTATTGGATGCTTGATTTTTGTAATTGTAGTTCCGATATTTGCAGGAGTATGTTTTTACACTTGGGCATGTGGATGGGAAAAAACATTCAGCCTGCAGCATATTCATTATGATTTCATACGCATGCCTGTCAATTTATACATATTGGAGTCTCGCAAATAAAGTATGTAAAAAGTACAATCATAAGGAATACGCTATCATATTTACACTTATGCTTGGTATAACAATTGCCATAATATATTTATCTTTCTTTATCTCTAAAGGTCAGATTGTATTTTGGCAGAATTAGATAAGCTTGTAACAAATCACTTAATTGCTGGCCTACTGGCTCAATATTGAGTTCAACGAAAATACAAACGGCTACTGCAGTAAAGTTGCAGTAGCCGGAATCATCCATGTCATCATTTCATCAAATCCTCTGGCTCTCTGGTTCTCTGGTCAAAAACCACAAAAAACTTTGGTTCTATGGTCGAAATAAAGACTGGCAGTTGTTAAAGGGGATATTCGTCGCGAGCGAAGAGGACAGTTGACAGATAACGCTCGCCAGTGTCAGGCAGAAGGGCAACGATGGTCTTGCCGTGATTTTCAGGTTTACGCGCTTCAGCGAGAGCAACCCAGAAAGCGGCGCCTGACGATATGCCGGCGAGTACGCCTTCATATTCGGCGAGCATACGAGCGCCACGCATGGCGTCATCACTTGTCGTGGGCACGATTGCATCAACGACCTCAGCATTATAGTTGCCGGGTATGAAGCCTGCACCTATACCCTGGATTTTATGTGGGCCGGCAGGCTGACCCGACAAGACGGCTGAATCTGACGGCTCGACAGCGATTGCCTTGACCGACGGTTTGTGACGCTTCAAGGTCTCGGCAGTGCCGCTGAGTGTGCCGCCTGTACCGACGCCGGCTACAAAGATATCGACTTCGCCGTCAGTATCGCGCCAGATTTCCTCGCCGGTGGTGTGGCGATGAGCTTCAGGATTGGCAGGATTGCTGAACTGCTGTGGGATTATTGAGCCTGGATTCTGATCGCGTAGCTCCTCGGCTTTAGCGATTGCACCTTTCATACCCTCGTTGCCCGGTGTTAGGATTAGGGTTGCGCCGAGGGCTTTAAGTAGATTCTGACGTTCGACGCTCATGGTGTCGGGCATTGTGAGTATCAGTTTATAGCCTTTGACCGAGGCTACCCATGCGAGACCTATGCCGGTGTTGCCGCTGGTGGGTTCAATAATCATGCCGCCTGGTTTGAGGGCGCCGGAGCGTTCGGCGGCTTCTATCATTGCAAGTGCGACGCGGTCTTTCACGCTGCCGCCGGGATTGAATGACTCGAGCTTGACGAGCAGACGGGCGTGAAGGCCTTCTGACTTTTCGATATTTTTGACTTCGAGCAGAGGGGTTGCTCCTATGAGTTCTGTGAGACTTGAATATATTTTTGCCATAGTTGAAAGGTGGTTGAGTGAGTTATCAGATGCCTAAACCGTCGACAAAACTTGTGGTGACGGCTTTTCGTTGGAGGATGCGTGAACCGGGGGGCACACTGTTGGTGAGCCATACGTTACCGCCGATGATTGAGTCGTGACCAATCGTTATGCGGCCAAGGACGGTAGCGTTGGAGTATATCGTGACGTTGTCTTCGATGATGGGGTGACGGGGTATGTTGACGGGGCGCCCGTTGCTGTCGAGTGAGAAGTTTTTCGCGCCGAGGGTCACACCCTGATAGAGGTTGACATGGTTACCGATAACACAGGTCTCGCCGATTACAACGCCTGTGCCGTGGTCTATACTGAAGTATTCGCCAATCTGCGCTCCGGGGTGGATGTCGATGCCCGTGTCAGAGTGGGCAATCTCGGTGATGATGCGCGGTATTACGGGCATGCCGAGTTTGAGCAATGCGTGGGCTACGCGATAGTGGACCATCGCCTGCACAACTGGATAGCAAAGGATGATTTCACCGAAGTTTTCTACGGCAGGGTCGTTATTATACATTGCCTCGACATCGGTGAGCAGCAAGCGTTTGATTTCTGGTAGCGTGTCGAT
>CAMWQZ010000134.1 GCA_947176515.1 uncultured Bacteroidales bacterium
CGGATTGTCTACTTGACGAAAATGAGACGAACTAAATGCAGTGAATTAGATAATATGAAACGTAGGATGAATTTTTTACCATTAATTATTTGTGGATTATTGATTACAAATTATGGATGTAATTATAGATGTAATAAAGATGGCAATAATGATGCTAATGATATAAGCAATGAATTAACAATAGATTTATGCCCTCGAATATTAGACTCCGCAGAGACTCAGGCATTGCTCGGTCAAGCTGTTACGGCTCAATTCATAGGGATGGCTCCGGCTTCGTATGAGCTACCAATAAGGACTGACTTAGAGTACTTACCTTATTTAATGATAATTCTTCAAAATCCTGACAGATACCCCTATAATCTATCACCGTTACTGGACGACCTTGTTAGCATCTGCACAAATGCTATAGATGATGAAGGGTTGTACTTATATGGTAGAAGGATTTACTCAAAATATTATAATCGTAAAGAAGACCAGGAATCGGGTTATCCAAAGAATTTCTCAGCGGATAGGAACCCTACCTATAATTTTTCTGAGCCTCCATCCTATCAACTGAATATGGTTGATACGCTTCGAGTCCAAGCATTGCTCCATAACGACCGAAAAGCGTTAAACGCACTTGAAAAATATTATCGTGACAAAGGCAAGACAAAAGACCTGGCTATATATTATAAAGTATTGCTTTGTTATCCCGGAAATGGCGATTTGGCAGAACGATTCTATAATATACTGCAACCATATTTTAAATTCAGGCCAGAAGTCAGGACCGCAGTGCGTGAAGTTCTGCTCCGGGCAGCTATTTGTGACCATAATGCCAGGGCACAAGAACTTTGCGACTCACTTGGCTATTCACTATGCGACTATCGGTTGCCGCTGCCTAAGTGATAGGATTGTCTCGCTGTTAGGGTGATTATTTTTGGTCAATCAGATTTTCTTAGGTCCTCTGGTCATAAAATCCTTTGCTCTCTCTCTGCGCCTCGGCGCGAGACTACAATCGTAAATAAGGGCTTTTTTTCAATATTTTTTACACTTTTGTGCGATAAATTTACATTTTTAATAGAAAATGTTGTACCTTTGCGCCCATATTTAAGTGTGTTATAATGAAAAAGCTTTTATTTGTGGCTGTAGCCGCATTTTCTGCTTTGACTTCGTTAGCCGAGGGCTACCAAGTCAATACGTTCAGCGCCAAGCAGACCGGCATGGGACATGTCGGTGTGGCTATGAAGCTGGGTGCGGAAAGCAATATCTTCAACCCTGCCGCAGTATCATTCTCTGACAAGACTCTCGATTTGTCGGCCGGAATGAGCGCAATTAAAGCCGAGGCAAAAGCTTTTTATAACGGCGATAAATTCACGACCAGCAACAAGGTCAGCACTCCCTTTAACATCTCAGGAGCATTTCGCATCTATGATAATCTCTATGCCGGCCTGTCGCTTTACACGCCTTATGGCAGCTCAATCAACTGGGGCGACAATTGGCCGGGAGCGATACTCAACCAGGCTGTTGACCTGAAAGTATTCACGGTTCAGCCAACTGTGTCATGGCGCATCACCCCAAAATTATCAGTCGGCGCCGGGCTAATGGTGTCGTGGGGAAGCGTCAACCTGCATAAAGGCCTTGTCACTATGGAGTCGCTCAACGCGCTTCAGCAACTTATGGTGATGACCGGTCAGCTGCCGGCTGTGCTACACACTTTCACCACTACGCCGGCATCGGTCGTCCTCGACGGCTCGTCAGACCTCGCTGTGGGCTATAACGTCGGCGTGATGTATGACATACTCCCCAACCTGACATTCGGCGCGTCGTTCAGATCAAAGATGCAGATGAAAGTAGCTAAGGGCAACGCCCAGGTCAACTATGGCAACGAGGTGGCCGAAACTATCCTCGGCTCCACTCTCGACGATATCAGCGCCACTAATTTCGCGGCATCAATGCCCTGCCCCTATGTGCTCACCTTCGGCTTGGCCTATAAGCCGATAACCAATCTGACCATCGAATTTGACGCCCAACTCAACGGTTGGTCGACATATAAGACCCTCGACATAGCTTTCGACGGGCTGTCACAGTTTGACCAGCACCTTAAGAAAGACTACAAAAACGCATGGACCTATCACATCGGCGCCCAATATGGCCTGACCAAGCGTCTCGATATCCGCGCCGGACTTATGGTCGACACGTCGCCTTGCAACAAAGAGTATTACAACCCCGAGACCCCGGGAGCCACAAAGATAGAGCCATCGGTCGGTCTATCGTTCCGCCCGATACCCAATCTTTCGATTGACGCAGCGTTTATGTATATCTATGGCTGCAAGGTCAAAAACGCAACCGGCCGCTACGACGACTTCCTTGCCAAAAGCTATCCGGCGCTCGAGCAATACTTCGGCATATCGGCCGACGGAACATTTAACGCTGACTACAAAGTCAGCGCGATAATCCCGGCAATCGGCGTTTCATACTCATTCTAAAAACAAACAGCCCAACGAACAAAACCAACAACTAAATTGTTTATATAAAACACTTTGGCGTATATTACAACATCAAGTACTGACATATTTATCCATTTTTTTATCTAATAAAACGTAACACGTTATGAAAAAGTTATTTTTAACCGCAACCGCAGCCGTAGCCCTCGTTGCTATGGTAGCATGCTCTGGCAAAAAAGCTGAAGCAACTGAAGAAAACGCAGACGCAACTGCAACAACTGTTAAAGCCGCTTACACCGGTGTTCTCCCCGCTGCTGATTGCGACGGCGTATGGTACACTCTCCAGCTCAACGGCGACAAGTATGACATGATCGAAACCTACTTCGCTCTTGACTCTGCCGCTAACGCTGGCATCAACGAACTCGTGAGCGTTAAGTCTGAAGGCACAGTTGAAAACCTCGAAAAGGGTGGCTTCAACTATATCAAACTCACTCCTTCAACTCAGGACGCTGCTATCTGCTTCCTCAACGCTACAGACTCAACTCTCGTTATGCTCAACGCTGAGCTCGAAACTCCTGCAGCTCCCGACTTCTACACTCTTAACCTCGTTAAGTAATCGCACAGCGATAGCAATACACAATCGAGCCAGCACCTACACAGGTCGCTGGCTCTTTTTTAATGAAGAAAGAAAAATGAAGAATGAAGTAAATTAGTCATTTTTCATTCTTCACTTTTCACTCTTCATTTTTCATTTAGCCCTGGGGTAGATGAATCGTGCCAGTCCATAAATGTAGCGGCGGAAGCCGGGACGGTAGTTTAGCAGCCGGTCAAACCAACGGAGATGGGGATTAACCAGCTTGACAACATAGCCGACGTAGAACATGGCGAAGAGCGTGCCGGGACCGACGACGGTCCAAGGCCACGCCCCGAAGAACGCAAAACCAGAAATAACCGCCAGAACGACAAGCGTAGTGTCGACCATAATCTTGACGACAGGGAACGGCTTGCCCGAGACTCGCGCAATGGCAACCTGAATTCCCTCGCCGGGCATAGTCACCGAGCCGCAACGTATCTCTGTGGCTACGGCGCACCCGAGTATCGTAGCTCCGGCAAACTGGGCGATTATCTGACTCCAAAACGCATCGTAAGAGAAAACTGACGTTATCCACATATTAATATCGAGCAGCGCGCCGAATATAAACCCTACAAGCAACTGAAAGAGCTGTATCGGCTCAAACCGACGCCTCAGTATCAGCACTTGTGCCGCGACGAGGATAACATTCATCACATTGGTATAGCCGCCGATTGTCCATCCCGGCGCCAGTCCGGCTTCTCCGGCAAGAGTGAACGACATCGGTATCGAAGAAATGACACCGCTACCAAGATTTGACCTAACACACAGCGCAACGCCGAGCGTCATAAAATACATCGACAGCAACAACAACACATGCTGCCACACAAACCCAATTACCTTTTCTTTTACCATTGTCATAATTTAGCTCAAAATTACACAAAATTTATGATTTCCGGCACCCAACACACAGCATGGCGTAATTTCAAATCAGTCTTAGGTTGAACCTTTAATAGGATGATTCATTCTTCTGCGTTTACGAATGTCATATATTATTAAAAAAACAAAGGCCACCCAATTTATAACGCATAGTATTATGGGCCAAACTCTTATTTTAAATGTGGTTGGAGTGGCGATTATTTCTCTTCGTTCGTTTATAGGTTGTCTTTTCTTCAGAATCTCGGGCGAAGCTGAGTCTGGTTCAAAAAAATACAACAGATGACAATATGAGCGTACTTGCGGATCGAATATTATTCTTGCAGAGTCTCCTTTCTCAATTAGAGACTGTTTATTATAACCTTTTATAATAAATCTGGCTCTCTGCTTGTTGCCATCAACAATTTCAACCAGATATTTATTCTGAGGCGTAAAGTCATTATCTAATACCACGGCTGACGTTTCTATGCCTCTGGTTGCCAAACGATAGTCTAAGGCTGTCAATATAGCAAAATAAAGGCCTGAAGCAAAAATGATTGCCCCTACTATTGCCAGTATTATCTCCTTTATGTCTTGAGGTAATTTCATTGATAATTAGAAGGATGAAGAAAACTCTTTTTAGGTGATGACGTTGAGTAAACAACCAGAACCGAATCTCCTATTTGTTTTCCCTCAACTTTTTTATCATAGGAAAAATATGTCATAGAATCAACTGTATATTTATAATATGTTGATGATGGTCCGCGTCCAATGCTTTCAGATGTAACAATTCCAAGTATAACTTTTGGATTTTGTAAAACCTCGCGTTCATCGGCTTTATCCAAGCTATAGTAGACAATATAAGCGATTACACTTAGAATTAGCAACCATCCAAATATACTAATCCTTTTTAATATTTGAATTATACACATTTTGTAGCATTGTTTGGTCGAGAATAAACAAATTTGGTCTTTCAGCAAAGTTATAATTAAATTTTGCTAATTACAATAGGAAAGGGGGTATTAGGTCAAAAGTCAGAGGGGCATTAGGTCAAAAGTCATAGTTATGAGGGCAGAAGTTCAGACTCG
>CAMWQZ010000135.1 GCA_947176515.1 uncultured Bacteroidales bacterium
TGGTTGACTCCATCGGCAGTGGCTTCGTCACCAAAGACGATGTTTCCAAAGAGTGTGACGGACTGTATTCCATTATTGCGTCATCGCCTCGCGAAGCCATCAATCTCCGGGAGCTTGAAACTCGAATCCTCGACATGCCGGTAGTTGAGCATGTCAATGTTTCGACTCTTTGCGACGGTTCGCTTCACATTGACGTCAGCCCCATGGTCCCCGTTGCAAGAGTCTTTGACCCTACCGGAAAGTCTTACTACATTAATGCGTCGGGCAAGCGCGTGGCTGCTGACGCCCGTTATCATGTCGATGTTCCTGTCGTTATAGGAAACTTCGACACTGGCCGTATGAGAGCCGCCAATCTTCTCCCAATGCTCTCCCACATTGCTGCCGACCCGACTCTCAACGCACTTGTATCTACCGTGACCCTTTCTAAAAAAGGCGACATACTGATAATCCCCGTTATTCGTGGCCAGGTAATCAACTTTGGTGACAACGACAATGTGAGCGATAAATTCGCGCGCCTAAAGGCTTTTTACACCGAGGTCATGCCTCGTAGAGGCTGGAACACTTACGACACCATTTCTGTAAAATGGGCTGGACAAGTTGTTGCCTCTCATCGCGAAAAGAGCCTCGGCCAACTTGCCCTTCACACCGAGGAATCAGAGTTTGATTTCATTGACGACCTCTCGACTATGACCCCCGACGCCGACGGCTTTGTTGATGACGGCTCGACGGCTAATCCTCTCCTGTTTAATTAATTTCAATACCGATAACTCCTTAACAAATATCCAGCATGGACACCAGATATATAGTCGTTCTCGAAATAGGCAGCTCAAACATCAAAGGACTGGCTGCATCGGTCGGCGAACTTGGCGAAATAAACATCATCGCCATTGAGGAAACTCGCGTCACCAATTGCGTGCGCTATGGAAAGATTCAAAACGTCCAGGAAGTTTCGGCTCATGTCAATGACATTATTCGCAAGCTCGAAAACAATCCTCTCATAGCCCCAAGAAAAATCACTGACGTGTATGTCGCTTTGGGCGGACGCTCTCTGTCGACCGTCACCGCTCAGGCGCAGGCAAAATTCCCCAACGCCGTCGAAATCACGCCCGAAACTATTGACCGTCTCAAACGCGATGCTTCTTTCGGACTCGTGACCGATAAACTCAACCTCGACATGGTGCCCCATGTTTTCTTTGTTGACAAATCTGAGGTGAAAAACGTTGTCGGCACTATCGGCAACCATATCCGCGCAGAGTTTTCAGCCATTGTTATTTCACCCTCGATTCGCAACAACCTTGACCGCATCAAGTTTGACGGACGCACTATCGAACGCCACTATGTCGTGCGACCTACCGCAGTGGCGGACCTCGTGCTGACAGCATCTGAAAAGCAGCTCGGCTGCGCCCTTGTCGACTTTGGTGCAGAAACCACAACGATTACAATTTATAAAGGCGACGTGCTGCAGACTATCGTCACACTCCCGATAGGTTCACGCAACATAACTCGCGACCTTATGATTGGTCTCAGTATGACTGAGGACAGCGCTGAAATGGCCAAGGCTCGCACAGGCTCAGCTACCCCGGTCGACGCTGCGACCTCATCCGATATCGAAATCAACAACTATATCGTGGCTCGTGCCGGCGAGATTGTCGCCAATATCCTTCATCAGATTGAAGCTGCTGGCTTCAAGCCTCAGTCTCTCCCTGCCGGTATCATCCTTACTGGAGGCGGTTCGCGTCTTCGCAACTTCAACCGTCTGATGGAGGCTCAGTCTAAAATGCCGGTCCGCATGGCTGCTATTGACAGTTCACTCCAGTTTAAAGGAAGCGGTTTTGACCGCAATACAAATATCGACCTCCTCGCCATAGCCAAATACGCTGCTGAAAAGTCTACTATTGACTGCCTCACGCCGGCGCCCGAACCCGTCGTAGAACCAGAGCCCGAACCTGTTGCCTCAGAGCCTTACCCTGACCCAGCGGCTCGCTACGGTGGCCGTCGTGTCGTTGATGATGATAATCTTCTTGAAGATGATGACGACGATTTCCCAGCGAGGAAATCTACATCTCAGCCTCGTCAACGTCCACAGCGTAATAACGACTACGAAGAGCCTGATTACGAAAGTGAATACGAGGACGACTATGGTCATAATGGCAAATCGTCCATAATTGATAACTTTAAGAAACGTATTACCAGATTTTTCAGTGATTCAAGCGGCTTGGATGACGATGACATGGACGAACCAACAATTTAATCTGACAACTCCCTTACCAACTTCCATAATTTACTACAATGAGCGAAGAAGCAGACTACCAGTATCTCGATAAATACAAAGAGACAACCGAAGCACCTGACCGTATAATGGTTCTTGGCGTGGGAGGCGGAGGCAACAACGCCATAAACCACATGTACACCGAGGCCAAAATCCATGGTGTCTCTTTCGTCGTGGTCAACACCGACGATATGGCGTTGAAGACATCACCAGTTCCTAAGAAATTGCTTATTGGCCCAACGACAACCAAGGGCCGTGGGGCTGGCAACAAACCCGAGAGAGCGCGCGAAGCTGCCGAGGAGAGCGCAGCCGACATCGCAGCCCTCTTCAAACCTGAAACCGACATGGTGTTTATCACCGCCGGCATGGGTGGTGGCACTGGCACTGGTGCTGCGCCCGTCGTGGCTCGTATTGCCCGTGAACGCGGCTTGCTCACTATCGGCATCGTCACCATCCCATTCCGATTTGAAGGAATGAAAAAGATATCCAAGGCCATTGACGGTGCTGACGAGATGGGTAAATATGTCGACGCCCTACTCGTCATCAACAACGAGCGTCTTTCTGAAATCTACCCTGACCTTGAGTTTGACTCGGCATTCGCCAAAGCTGACGACACTCTTTCTGTCGCAGCTCAGAGCATCTCGGAGATTGTCACCAATCCCGGTAAGATTAATCTTGACATGAACGACGTCGACACCACTCTCCGCGACGGCAAGACAGCCCTCATATCTATTGGCTACGGCGAGGGAGAGAATCGTGTGACAGACGCCATCAACGATGCCCTTCATTCTCCTCTGCTCAACAACACTGATGTATTTTCAAGCAAGCGTCTGCTCTTCAATCTCTGCTACTCGCGCAACTCTAACGTTCCCTTCCTCGCAAGCGAGGTCGAACAGCTCAATGACTTTGTCGACAAGGTTGATGAAGATGTCGATGTTATTTGGGGTATTACCTACGACGAAACCCTTGGTGACAAAGTCAAGTTCACCATCCTTGCCGCCGGATTTGATGTCACTGTCCGCGAAGGCCGTGGCGCATCTGATACCATTCAGATTACTGGCGTCGACTCTAAAGCCGGCAAAGAGGAGTCTATCAACAGCGACCGCATCCGCGATTTCTACGGCGACGAGAAGATTGACGAGATGCAACGCAAGCGCGATGTGGTGAATTACATAATTCTCGAACCTGACCAGCTCGACAACGACGAAATTATCGACGCCTTCGAGAAATCGCCGGCCTTCAACCGCAAGAAAAAAGCGGCTGCAAACCCGGTACGCCCTGCCGCCGAACCCGTTCGTAAGGTTGAGCCCACTATATCTCACGAGACCAAGCCTGGAACAATTGAAATTGAATTTTCTGACGACGACTTCTCATGAAACGCCTTGTAATATCAACCGGCGCCGGTATGAGCGCCGAAAGCGGCATTTCGACATTCCGTGATGCCGGAGGACTATGGGAGAACTATCCCGTAATGGATGTTTGCAGCGCCGACGGTTACATCCGCAATCCTGCTCTCGTGCATCGTTTCTACAGCGAGCGTCGCGCCCAACTTATAAATTGCACGCCAAACGCCGGTCATCTTGCCCTTGTTGACCTCGAGAAACGCTTTGACGTTAACATAATTACTCAGAATGTCGACGACCTCCACGAGCGTGCTGGCAGTTCAAACGTTCTCCACCTCCACGGCGAACTGATGAAAGTCCGCGCCATCGACGATGATTCAAAAGTATTTACGCTAAAGCCTGAGGCATGCGTAACTACTCCTGATACTATTATCGACGGCCACCATGTACGTCCGCATATCGTATTTTTCCAAGAGGCCGTTCCTAATTTTGAGCCAGCAACCGAAATTGTCCGCCAAGCCGACATTTTTGTGATTATAGGCACGAGTCTCGTAGTCTATCCTGCGGCGGCCCTTCTCCATTATGTCAAACCTGGGGTACCAGTCTATTATATTGACCCCAAGCCGGCAGAAGTTCCGCCTGGAGTAATAGTAATTAAGGCAACGGCATCTGAAGGCATCCGCCAACTGGCAGAAATGATCTGACCCTCATTAACCAATTCAAATATAACATTCATCATGGCAGACATTAAGATAGCAGGCATAATGAGAGCCGGAGCGTTTTCGCCAAACCATATTGGCAACGACTCCGCGATTTTCAACATTGTTGCCGAACAGTTGCGAAAACGCGGCTGCATAGTCAATGTCTACAGCGAAGAACAATTCATCTCCTCGGGCGTAAACGAATCTATAATAGTCAACATGTGCCGAGAGCCTCGGTCTATTGAGTTACTCCAGAAACTCGAAGACAACGGTGCGCTCGTCATTAACTCTGGCTACGGCATTGAGAATTGTGTTCGTGAACGCATGGCCCGTATCCTCCTCGGCAGCAACATTCCCTACCCGGAAAGTATCGTGGTGAGCACAGATGAAGCCATCCGCGACACCCTTGTCAAAGCTCACATTTCACGTTGCTGGTTGAAACGCGGCGACTCTCACACCATGCATAACGAAGATGTTACCTATGTCCGCCACCCCGAGGAAGCCCAGGAAATTTTACAGGAATATTTCTTGCGAGGCATAAAACGCGCCGTTATCAATCGCCATATCGATGGTGAGCTGATAAAGTTTTATGGCATAACCGGCACATCATTTTTCTATTGGCTATCAGCTAAAAATTCTTCAACTGACCGACGC
>CAMWQZ010000136.1 GCA_947176515.1 uncultured Bacteroidales bacterium
ATAAGTCGGGTAAATATACGATGGACTCTGCCGACGGCACAAAGTATGTCTATATCACTCTTCCCGACGGTTATGAAGTACCACTAAAAAATGGTGTCCCGGTGCTTTATGCTGATGTCGTTCCTGATAAAAAAGGACGTTTCACTCATGATTTCGATTTAAAGAAATCTGACCGCGATATGACTAAGCATATTTTATTTGTTCAAGCTGACCCACAGGTTTATTTCGATCCTAATCTCGATGAGGTTGAAAAGGCTTCAGTCGAAATGAAAAACATTCTCGCCAATGACTACCCCGGTCAGACTGGTATCGGTCTGGTGCTTGGTGATATTGTTGGTCAGTTTAAGCAGGGTGATAAGTATTTCCCCTGGATGATTAAGAATATCGAGGAGACAGGTTTCCCGACTTTTTATGTTTGCGGCAACCATGATATAGAGATGGATGTTCCGACCAACGAACAGGCTCGCAAAGCGTTTAACCACTATTTCGGCCCGACTTATTATTCGTTTAATCGAGGTAAGGTTCATTATGTAGTCCTTGATAACGTTTACTGGATGGGTCGCTACTATGCAGGTTACTACACTCAGCAGCAGCTCGACTGGCTTAAGCAGGACCTCGCGCTTGTTCCTGAAGGCTCGACTGTGATTATTTCGCAGCATATACCTTGCTACTCTCGTCAGGCTCGTCGTCAAGAGTGGGGCAAAGAGTCTTACCACAAGGTCGTGAGCAACCGCCAGGAACTGTTTAATATGCTGAAACCATATAACGCTCATATAATGTCAGGCCATGAGCACTATGCTGAAAACTATGTGTTGGCTGACAATCTGTATGAGCATTGCCATGCTCCTCTATCTGACCTCTTCTGGTGTACGAAGTGGGCAATGGATGGTACCCCCAATGGTTATTATGTTTATGAAATTGATGGTGATAACCTTAACTGGTATTATAAAGTGCTTGGACGCGACAAAGATTATCAGTTTGAACTATATCCCCGTGGACGTTCACGTCAGCATCCCGAAGGTATTGTTGCCAACATCTGGAATGTCGACTCTACTTGGAAAATCGAATGGTTTGAAGACGGCAAGCTCAAAGGCGAAATGATTCAGTTCACAGGCGAAGACCCCAATCTTTGGGATGACGTCGTTGCCAATGGCAAGAACTATCCTTTCCCATACATGGGTTGTGACATCACAGAGCATCTCTTCTATGCCGTGCCTGAAAATGAGAATTCAGTAATCACCGTCAAGGCGACTGACCATAACGGCAACGTCTATACTCAGACTCTTGACCAAAAAGCATATAATAAAAATGAACAATAAGCTTATCTTCATGGCCCTTGCGGCTGCCGGTTGCTTGGCGGCTTGCTCGTCGCCTTCAACAGAAGTCACGTCCCCCGATGGCAAAATCAAATTTGCGGTAGACAATAAAGCTGATGGCTTATGTTATAGTGTCACTGATGCAGGCACATCTATTGTTTCGCCCTCTCGTCTTGGTTTTGTACTCCAAGGCAATGATTCTGTTGCGCGTTTCGATGTGCTCAACTCTGTTATGTCATCACATGATGAAACTTGGGAGACCGTCTGGGGCGAAAGCAGAGAAGTGCGTGACCATTACAATCAGTTGACAATCGAAATGCGTCAGAAGGGCGGCAATGAAATGCTCGTCAATCTTGAAGTGCGCGTGTTCGACGATGGCTTCGGCTATCGTTATGTTTTCCCCCAGCAGGGCGACTCTTTGGTGATAATGGAAGAGCTCACCGAATTCATAGTCCCTGCCGCTTCTGAAGCATGGGCGATGACTAACCACGACGTTTATTATGAAGATTACTATCGTCGCAAACCAATCGCTGAGCTCGATACCGTTCATACTCCCGTGACCATAGAGGCTCCCGGCGATAAATATCTTGCGATTCACGAGGCTAATCTGACAGACTATCCCAAGATGCAGCTTATTGGAGAAGAGGGCGGCAAGATGCGCGCGCGACTCGTGCCTTGGTCCACTGGGGTTGCAGCTTATGTCGTGACTCCGTTTGCTACTCCGTGGCGCACTATGATTATCGGTGGTACCCCCGGTGATCTTGTCACTTCTTATATGATGCTTAATCTTAACGAGCCTTGTGCTGTCGAGGATGCATCATGGTGCAAGCCTATGAAGTATATCGGCGTGTGGTGGGAGATGCACCTTGGCAACGGCACCTGGTATGCCGGTCCAAACCATGGTGCCAACACAGCCAATGTCAAAAAGTACATCGACTTCGCTGCTGAGCACGGTATTCCCGGTGTGCTTGTCGAAGGCTGGAATGTTGGTTGGGAAGGTCATTGGCCTGCTAACGACCATTTTGACTTCACCAAGCCTTATCCCGATTTCGATATTAAGGAAATCACTGACTACGCTGCCGAAAAGGGTGTGACTCTCGTTGGTCACCACGAAACAGCAGCCTGGACAAAGAATTACGAAAACCAACTCGACACGGCTTTCAAATTCTACACTGACCATGGTGTTCATAATGTCAAGACAGGCTATGTCAATCTGCTAATGGACGGCAAGGAAGACCATAGCAGCCAATATGGCGTGCGTCACTATCGTAAGGTAGTCGAAACCGCAGCTGCCAATAAGGTAAACATTGACAACCACGAACCCGTAATGCCGACCGGCATACAGCGCACATGGCCTAACCTTATGACTCAGGAAGGCGTACGCGGTCAGGAACATTGTGCTTGGGACAACGACGGCGGCAACCCACCCGAACACACTGTGCTGATGCCTTTCACCCGTGGTCTCGCTGGCCCGATGGATTATACATTCGGAACATTCAATTATGATAATCCCGTATATCCGTTTGCACGTGTTCGTACAACTTTAGCTAAGGAACTTGCACTCTATGTGATTATCTATAGCCCGATGCAGATGGCTTCTGACACTCCCGAAAATTACTCGGCTCATCCCGATGCGTTCCAGTTCATCAAAGACGTACCTGTAGACTGGGAAAAGACATTGGTGCCCGACGCGGTTATTGGGGACTATGTTGTGACAGTTCGTCTGGACAGGAATTCGTCAGACTGGTATCTCGGTGCTGCTACTGACGAGGACGCTCGCGAACTCAATGTTGCCCTTGACTTCCTCGAACCAGGTGCTGAATACACTGCACAGATTTACGCTGATGCGCCTGATGCAGACTGGGAAACAAATCCGACTGCATATACCGTGACAGAGCAGACTGTTAAATCGACTGATACTCTGCCACTGAAACTCGCAGCCGGAGGAGGCACAGCAATTCGTTTCATCAAAAAATAGACGACAACGTGTTTATGAACCGATTTTTTAGAAATATTCTTTTGGCGGCAACTGCACTGCTCGCGGTGCAGTGCTCGCCAGAAGATGCTGATACACGGGCAGCCTCTGAATTGGCTGCCCGTGTTGTTCCAAGTATAGCCGGACGCATTAAGTTCGTAAAAAGTCAATCTACTGACAGCGTAGACCGTTTTTCGCTCCGCAGCGAGGGTGGCCGCATCGTCATTACCGGCAACAATGCCGGAGCGATGGCTGTCGGACTCAACTATTATCTAAAGAAGTATTGCCTGACCGAGGTGTCGTGGTATGCTGACGAGCCTGTGCAACTCCCAGATGAGATTCCGGCTGTTGATAATGAAGTGGTTGTTGAAGCCCGTCTTGCAAACCGCTTTTTCCTGAATTACTGTACTTCGGGCTATAGCATGCCCTTCTGGCAGTGGCGCGACTGGGAGCGTTTCATCGACTGGATGGCGCTAAATGGAGTTAATCTGCCACTCGCTACGACTGGTCAGGAGGCAATATGGTATAACGTGTGGTCAAAACTCGGCTTATCAGACGAGGAGATTCGCTCTTACTTTACCGGCCCGGCCCATCTGCCCTGGCATCGTATGTGCAACCTCGACGGTTGGCAAAGCCCACTGCCCAAAGAGTGGCTTGACGAGCAAGCTGAGTTACAGAAACGCATAATCACTCGTGAACGCGAATTGTCAATGCGTCCCGTGCTTCCCGGTTTTGCTGGACATGTACCCGAAGCTTTTGCCAAGCGTTATCCCGATGCAATCACAACCACAGTCAGCGAGTGGGGAGGCTTTCCTGCGGAATACCGCTGCACATATCTCAGTCCTGCAGATTCGCTGTTTGCCGTAATTCAGAAAGAATATCTTACGGAGCAGACACGTCTGTATGGCACAGACCATATTTATGGTATTGATCCATTCAACGAAGTCGACCCTCCGACTTGGAATGCTGATTCGCTCGCGATGATTTCTCATAATATTTTTGAGTCAGTGACGGCTGTCGACCCTGATGCCATATGGTTACAGATGGCATGGATTCTTTATGCCGACCCTGACCATTGGACACCTGTTACTGCCAAGGCCTACCTTCAGGGTGTACCACAAGGCCGTATGATGCTTCTCGACTATTATTGTGAACACACAGAGGAGTGGAAGCTATTCGATTCATTCTATGGCCAGCCTTACATCTGGTGCTATCTCGGTAACTTTGGTGGTAACTCGTTCCTTGCTTCGCCTATCAACGATGTCGAGCGGCGCATCGATGACGTGCTTGCTAACGGTGGTTCAAACCTTTGTGGCATCGGTTCGACACTCGAAGGTCTCGACATCAATCCTTATATGTATGAATACATATTGTCACAAGCGTGGAGCTTGCCATCTGATTATGACGCGAGCCGTAATATCATTGACCGTCGTGTTGGTAAAAATGATGCCAACGCCCGTCAGGCATGGCAGCTGCTTGTCGACAGCGTGTTCGTTCAGCCGTCGCTGTGCGGCCAGGGGCCTCTGACCAATTGCCGTCCAACTCTCGACGGTTTTGCTTGGTGGACGGTTAAGCCCAATATCGACTACCGCAACGTCAACCTTCTCCGAGCCTGGGGTAAGATGCTCGATGTAGATT
>CAMWQZ010000137.1 GCA_947176515.1 uncultured Bacteroidales bacterium
ATATTTCTGAAAATGCGTTCATAACGCAGCAAAGTTACTACTTTTTTCTTCTTCCTTCAATACTAAACGAGTCTGGAACTACGTTTTAACATTGATGAAGACTCCTAAAATACTCCTTCTTGGCGACTACAGTAATTGTCAGCGCACCCTTGCCACCGGCCTGCGACGACTTGGCTGCGACGTCACCATTGTGTCTGACGGCTCTAAATGGCAGAATTGCGACCGCGACATCGACCTTACTCGCCGACCGGGAAAACTTGGCGGTATCGAACTCTATCTTAGGTGTCTGACCTCGATGCGTAGACATCTTAAAGGCTATGATATCGTTTCAGTCCACGATCCCAACTTCATCAGCCTACGCCCCTCTCTGCTCCGGCAGCTTTTTGACCGTCTCCGACGCGACAACGGCGCCGTCTTCCTCAACGCCATGAGCTACGATGTTCCCTTTCTCGATATGCTTGCCGACCCCTCGTCGCCCTTGGCATACAACGAATGGTTTGTTAAAGGAGAGCCTACGCGCTATTTCACAGCCAACCAGTCCGAATGGCAAGCCTGGCATGCCCCGGAGATGAAATCTTATCAGCAGTATTTTTACGATAATATTGACGGAGCCGTTTCAGTCCTCTACGAGTACCACCTCGCGTTGCAACGCGCCCTTCCATCTGACCGCATCGCCTATGGTAGCATTCCCATTGACCTCGATAGATTTCAGCCGGTCGCGTTGCCCGAACGCATCGACAAAGTGCGCCTTTTCCTTGGTCGTGACCGCTCTCGCGTCTTAATGAAAGGCTCTGACTATCTTCTTCAGGCAGCCCAAACCGTGGTCGAACGCTACCCTGACCGCGCCGAACTCGTTCTTGTCGAAAATCGTCCTTTCGACGAATTCATAACCCTACTGAAAAGCGCCCACGTTGTCCTCGATCAGATTTACAGTTACACTCCTGCCACAACAGCCCTCATGGCTATGGCTTATGGTCTCAACGTCGTCAGCGGTGGCGAAGCTGACTATTACCGGTTCATCGGTGAAACCGATAACCATCCGATAATCAATGCTCCTATCACTCTCGACTCACTCACTGACACCATCGAGCAAATCGTCCTTCATCCTGAGCATATCGCCGAACGAGGAAAACGTTCTCGCGAATTTGTTGAGAAGCACAACGATTGCACAACCGTAGCCCGACGCTACCTCGATTTCTGGACATCAATCTTAGATAAAAAATAATGCTGACTCTTGATTTAGCCCTGATAACCCATACACCACAAGGCATCCAAAGAGTAGCCGATATGAATCTCCCCGTCGTCGATGGCGTAAGGTATATTGTGTCATGGCAAAATCACGGCGACGCCCCTGTTCCGGCATCCCTTATGCGCGACGATGTCGAAATCCATCGCTTCAATAAAACCGGCCAATCTTTCAACCGCAACAATGCGCTCGATCATTGCTCAGCTGACATTGTCCTTAACTCTGACGATGACCTCATCTATACGCCCGAAAGCTTAATTGCAGTCCGTAAAACTTTTGAAGATAACCCACTTGTTGATGTTGCAACTTTCAAGGCTAATATGCCTGGCGCGCCTGTTTATCCAGCTGAGAGTTGCATCCTGACAGAGCCTCTTCCAAAAGGATTTTGGGCCGCAACCATCACCATCGCTTTCCGTCGCCGCTCTGTAGGTAATCTTCATTTTCATCCAGAATTTGGTCTTGGGTCTCCGAAACTTCACGGCGCAGAAGACGAACTCTTTCTACTAACGGCCATCCGGCGTAAGCTACGCTGCCGCTACTTTCCTATTGTCATCTGCACTCATCCTACCCCATCTACCGGCACCAAAGCCTCCTTCACCCCCGGCAACCTCCGCGCCGCAGGCTGTTATATTACCATTGCTTACCCCAAGACATTCCCGGTACGCCTTCTTCTGAAAGCATGGCGTCTCAGCCGCAACCGCCAGTCCGGCTTTCTCCGTGCCATCAGCTACCTCATTTCAGGCGCCACATCCGCCCCCCACATCCTCCGCACCAACAAACACCTTAAATTGTGAATTGTGCATTGTGAATTAATCCAGATATGTGACTTTCGCCGGGTCCCATTTGTCTTTGGGTTCCTGTATGGTGTCGGGATAGCCGATAGGGATGATACACATTGGCACAAATTCTTCAGATATTCCCGTTGCACGACGCAACTGCTCAATGCGACTCGGTATCGGATAGACTCCGCACCATACAGCGCCCAAACCGACAGCATGAGCTGCCAGCAAAAGATTTTCAGCTGCTGCCGAACAATCCTCTACCCAATAATCTACCGATTCCGCTTCCTCAAAAAAACGCGACTTATCACCGGCAACCACAATCGCCATTTGTGCGTTGCGGAGCGACTGACGCCCGTACTCCAGAGTATCGGCAATCGTATCGCGAAGCTGTTCGCCGCGTATCACAAAGAAATGCCACGGCTGCTTGTTCATTGCCGATGGCGCTGCCATCGCCGCGCGTATAATTGTTTCTACTGTTTCTTTCGATATTTCTTTATCACTGTAGCTGCGCACAGATGTACGAGTCATTATGCAATCTAATGCAGGCTTATTGATAGTAGCATCCATAATATTCTAAATTTTGTCTGTAAAGTTATATTATATCAACAATTAACCTATGCATCTATCCACGATTTAATAATTATTAACAGCGAAAAATCACTCTTGTTTCAAAAAGTGCCTACCTTTGCATCTGAATACATATTTATTGATTTTGAAACGAGGGGACTCGCCCGAATGTGGCCGAGTTTCTTTATTTTTTACTATCTCAACAACAAAACGATTATTTAAAACTCTCAAAACAATACTCTTATGGCTATCACTTACATGACCAAAGAAGGTTACAAGAAAAAAATGGAAGAAATCGCTTACCTCGAGTCAGTTAAGCGTCCCGAAATATCTCGTGCAATCGCTGAGGCCCGCGACAAAGGCGACCTCTCGGAGAACGCCGAATACGATGCAGCCAAGGAAGCCCAGGGCATGCTTGAAATGAAAATTTCTCAGCTCAAAGACCTCGTTGCCCAGGCTCGCATCATCGACGAAAGCAAGCTAAACACTGACGAAGTGCAGATTCTCAACAAAGTGAGGATAAAAAATATCGCCAATGGCGCCGTTATGGAGTACACTATCGTTGCCGACTCTGAGGCCGACCTTAAGGCTAAGAAAATCGCATCGTCAACGCCCATAGCTCAAGGCCTTATCGGTCATAAGCTCGGCGAAATCGTCGAAATCAAAGTGCCGTCTGGTCTTATGAAATTTGAAATCATCGAAATATCGTTCTAATCATGGCCTCGATTTTCTCTAAAATTGCCGCTGGCGAGATACCATCTTACAAAATCGCCGAAGACGATCGCTACTTCGCGTTCCTCGACATCAATCCTGTTGCCGAAGGTCACACACTCGTAATTCCAAAGCGCGAAGAAGACTATATCTTTGACCTTGACGATGACCAATACGCAGGCCTGCAACTTTTCGCAAAACGTGTTGCCAAGGCCATCAAAAAAGCCATGCCTTGCAAACGCGTAGGTGTTGCCGTGATGGGTCTCGAAGTGCCTCACGCCCATATCCATCTGATTCCCATCACCAAAGAAAGCGACATGAACTTCTTCGGTGGAAAACTCCAGCCGTCTCCCGAACGCATGAAAGAGATTGCCGAGGCTATAGCAAAAGAGGTCGAATAAAACTCTTAACATCATATTCCCATGAACGTTAAATCACTAATCATTGCTTCGATTGCACTCTCAGCCCTGACACTCGGATCTTGCTCGCGTCAGCAAGGCTGGACTATCGACGGCACAATATCCGGAGCTGCCGGCGAGAAAGTCGCTCTTCAGGCGTTTAACAATAACAACTGGTACACCATCGACTCAATCGTCGTTTCTAAGAATGACCATTTCGAGTACAAGGCTGCTGCTCCTGCAGCGTACCCCGAAGTACTCCGTCTCTCGCTCAACGGTGCATCCATCTATTTCCCAGTTGATTCAGTCAGCAAAGTCACTCTTACTGCCAATGCTGCTTCTTTCAACAAAAATTACAGTCTTAAAGGCTCTCAGGCAGCTCTGAAATTTGTTGAAATAGACTCGCTGATTTCTTCTACCGTTGCTGCAAAAGGCGAAGCTGCCGCAGCTACTGACTCACTCCTTAAACGTCAGCTATCTCAAATAGTCCTGACTGCTAACGAACCGATTGCATCTTACTATGTCATAAACAAGCGCATCGGCAACCAGGCATTATTTGACCCGGCATCCAAGCGAGACCTCGCCGTTATTGGTGCGGTCGCTCAGGAATTTGATTCCAAGCTTCCTGAAGACCCACGCACAGTCACCCTCCGCAACATCTATCTCGGCGCAAAGGCTGCGGCTAATCCCGACCGTTTCGAAACCACTATCGAACTTCCCGAGGCCGGACTTTCAGCCGACATCAAAGGTTACGACAACAAGGGCGTTGCCCATAGTCTTTATGAAGCCGCATCTAAGGGAGACGTAGTGCTGCTTAGCTTCACCAATTATGAGCACGAAGCTTCACCGGCCTACAACGTAATACTTGCTGACCTCTACAACAAATATCATGAGCGCGGCTTCGAAATCTTCCAGCTCGCTTTTGACGAAGACGAAGTGGAGTGGAAACAGTCTGCTGTCAATCTACCGTGGATTACCATCTGGAATTCACCCTCCGACGGTTCGGCTGCAATCATCAACTATAATGTCAATATGTTGCCTCTCAGCTATATCATTGATCGCGATGGTGTGCTCCGCACTCGCGTGACCGACCCCACCACTCTCGACGGCATCATCTCCAAAGCCCTCTAAAACAACATCTCTAATCACACAAAAAGGTCACAAGGCAATCATAACCTCGTGACCTTTTATTATTATAGCTCCGCTAACTCCGTCC
>CAMWQZ010000138.1 GCA_947176515.1 uncultured Bacteroidales bacterium
GCGGTCTCGAAAACCGTTGTGCCCTTACGGGCACCCAGGGTTCGAATCCCTGTCTCTCCGCCAACAAAAAAGCTTGCAGTCGTAATGACGTGCAAGCTTTTTTAGTTTGTGGAAATTACGGTTATTTTAGTTTGTGGAAATTACGGTTATTTTAGGGATGTGTATAGGTTTTGACAGGCTGATTCGAGGAGGTCAAGGACGAGTTCAAAGCCTTCGGCGCCTTCGTAATATGGGTCTGGAATGTGGTCGTAACGAGTGGCTATGTCTGCGAAGTCAGCCATCATTATTATCTTTTTTTCATCTTCGATGGTTGGCGCAATTCTCTGAAGGTTTCTTCGGTTTGACTCATCCATAGCAACAATAATGTCGAAGTCTTCGAAGTCTGAGGGTGTAACCTGTCGGCATCTGTGAGTGAGATTGTAGCCGCGTCGCTGGGCATGGACTCTCATGCGACGGTCTGGTAAATCGCCGATATGATAATTGCCTGTGCCTGCACTGTCAATCTCAAATCTTGCGCTGTCGTTATTCTCCTCAACAACTGCTTTCATCACGCCTTCTGCTGCAGGAGAACGGCAGATGTTGCCGAGACACACGAAGAGTATTTTTATTTTGTCTTTCCCTTTGAGGGCTTTGACAGTCTGATTTTCATTTAATGTGGTCATATAAAACTATGATTAGGGGTTTATGATTGTCTGCAGTGCAAAGTTAATCAATTTGTTTAGATAGTTTGATGGGGAATTTGTATCTTTGCCGCGTAATTATAAAATCATCTGCCTATGTAGATATAGAATCAACGACAGGAAAATAATATTTGAAGCATTAGCTTTATTCTTGCTCTCTTAAAATCGCCAAATTACAAAGTCAGCAGCAAAGAGTAATGGTTAGTGCCTACGGTTAATATATCCGTGGGCCTTTACTCGTATATGGCTGCAAGGTATTTGGCGATACCCAAGAGGGCATATAAAAGTGACAGACCCACGGCTTTTTTGTTGCCATGGGTCGACATTAGATATAAATCCTTAATAATGGAGATATGGCAATCTATTTTCTAATCTTTTGTATAGTCGGCGCGATAGTTGGCGGTGTGTGAAAGGACATCCTCTGCAGTCGCAGGAGATTTTAGCCAGATAACAGATGGGTCGCGTTTCAGCCATGTCATCTGCTTCTTGGCGTAGACACGTGTGTTTTTTTTGATGCGAGCAACAGCCGTATCAAAATCCATTGTTCCGTCGAAATAAGCAAATAATTCTTTATAGCCTACTGTATTGAGAGAATTGACATGCCGTAGGTGATAGACTGACTTTGCTTCGTCGACAAAACCGTCAGCAATCATCAAGTCAACGCGGCGGTTAATGCGCTCGAATAGTTCTTGACGAGGCATATCAATTGCAAACTTAATGATGTCGAATGGTCGCTCTGCTTTAGTGCCGGTACGCAATGTCGAGTAGGGGACGCCGGCTTGCATAGATATTTCAAGCGCATGGACAATCCTTTTTGTGTTTTGTCGGTCAACCTCTGCGTAATAGTCTGGATCGGTGATTTCGAGGAGCGCCAATAGTCCTTCGCGCCCTTGCTCTTCGGCGAGTCGCGCGACTTTTGTTCTCACCTCAGGACTTATGGTAGGCATATTGTCAATGCCGTTAACCAATGCGTCAACATACATCATCGAGCCACCGCATACTACGGCATAGCCACCTGAGCGCTCAAAAATGTCGGGCAGCAGCCCGAGTGCATCAGTCTCAAATTGGGCTGCGCTGTAATAGTCGGTTAGGGCGAGCGAGCCTATAAAATGATGGGGCACAGCCGCAAGCTCAGCTGGCGTCGGAGCCGCTGTGCCTATAGGTAAATCGGCAAATAACTGACGAGAATCGGCTGAGATGATTTCACATCCCAGCCGACGGGCAACGTCAATTGATAAAGAGGTTTTGCCTGATGCTGTTGGGCCGGTTATGACTATGAGCATCGGGCGAGTCATGTCGCTTTTCAAGATTTTCCGACGATTTCAGCTATGCGTACGATTACTTTTTCTGCTTTCTCCATTGACTGGATGGGCACAAATTCATAGCGTCCATGGAAATTGAGACCTCCCGCAAAAATGTTGGGACATGGGAGACCTTTGAATGAGAGCTGTGCGCCGTCTGTGCCTCCTCGGATTGGAACGACCTTCGGCGTGACGCCTTCCTGACGCATCGCCTCTTCGGCAATCTCGATAATGTGCATTACAGGCTCGATTTTTTCGCGCATGTTGTAATACTGATCTTTTATCTCGAGAGTGCAGCAGTCGGGGAATTCATGATTGATTTTGCGAGCGAGGTGCTCAAACTCTTTTTTGCGGCGCTCGAATCGGTCGCGGTCATGGTCGCGTATAATATAGGTGAGGACAGTTTTCTCAACCGATCCTTCCATGCCGACGAGGTGATAGAAGCCTTCGTAGTCTTCGGTATGTTCGGGAGTCTCCCAGCGCGGTAACATGATTACAAACTGATTGGCTATACGCATAGAGTTGACCATTTTATGCTTTGCATAGCCAGGATGCACGTTTCTACCCTTGAACGAAACTTTTGCTACGGCTGCGTTAAAGTTCTCATACTCCAGTTCTCCGATTTCACCGCCGTCCATTGTGTAAGCCCAGTCAGCTGCGAAATGCTCAACGTCAAATTTATGAGCCCCCTGGCCGATTTCTTCGTCGGGATTGAAGGCGATTCTGATTTTGCCGTGTTTGATTTCGGGATGGTTCTTGAGATAGTCAACTGCTGAAATAATTTCAGCTACGCCGGCCTTGTCATCAGCACCAAGCAGAGTCTTGCCGTCCGTTACTATAAGGTCCTGGCCAACATAATGGAGCAGTTCGGGAAACTCGGTTGGCGAGAGGATGATATTATCTTCCTTGTTAAGGACGATGTCGCCACCGTCATAATTCTTGACGATACGAGGGTTGACGTGGCGGCCTGACATGTCGGGCGATGTGTCGAGATGGGCGATGAAGCCAACGGTCGGCACCTTTCGGTCAGTGTTAGCTGGAAGGGTCGCCATGAGGTAGCCATTTTCGTCGAGGGTTATTTCAGTTAGTCCGAGTTCACGAAGCTCGTTTTCAAGATGACGAGCAAAAATCATCTGACCCGGTGTCGACGGGGTCATGTTGGTGAGTTCGTCACTCTGGGTGTCAAATTTGACGTATTGTAAAAAGCGGTCAATTAAAGTCATTTCTGTTTATTAGTGAAGGTGAGAAAGTGTTACGGTTGTTTTCAGTGTCGGGGCTTTTTCGCCGGCTGAATACACGAGGTGAAATCCGTCGATGCCAAGTGATTTATACATGCCGAAGAGCACCGGGCGAAGAGTCCCGAGATTAGCATAACGAGCTTCTAAAACTTTGAGTGCGCGAGCCTTGAGATTTGCAGTCGTTAGGCCTTTGTAGCTACTTGACTTTTCAAACTCTACGTTGTAGGCGAAGAAACCTCCTTTAAATGAAGTTGATACAGATTTTGCGCCAGTAGCCGGCATAAACTGTGCTTCGGAAGCAGCGAGGGCCGCAAACAAACCTTCGCGAGCCTCATTGTAGTTAATCTGCGTGAGCGGTGACTTAACCATTCGACGAAGAGTCGCAGGCGAAAGCTCGTAGCTGTGAGAGTCACCGTATACGTCGGTGAGGCTGACTACAATAGGCATATCTTTTTCGCTGAGGGCGTTGACTGTGATTTCAAGATTCTTATCCATGTGGTTTTTAACCTCACAGGCAGTAAAGTAGTCAAAAAGTGGTTCTGAAATCTGAGCCACCATGAACAGTGAATCTGCAATCTTGACATCAATGGCAATCTTATCTTCAGCAAAAGCAGCACTGGCCTCTGACAATAATTTGGGATTTTCCTGCACGAGGGTTTGCAGATCAGCATTGATGCGTTCACTCTGCTCGATTATGATTGGAGTGGTCTTATCGCCACAAGCTGTGAAAGCCATCGAGGCGGCAAATATTGCAGGTGCAATAGCTAAACGTAAGAAATTCATGGGTATATTGTTTTAAGTTTGTTTTGTTTGATGCAAAATTAATGCACAATGGCGACACTGCCAAATTTCCGCCATATTTTTCGAATTTTGTGGCGCGATTGGGCTCACGCAGAGGGAGCAAAGGGATTTTTGACCAGAGAACCATAGAACCAAAGGGTGATTGAATTTATTTTTGACATAAAAACAGAAAGACATAAAAACATAAAGTTACAGACTTGAAAATTTTTGTCTGGCTTTATGTTTTTATGTCTTTTTGTCTAAGGGGTTAGGGGTCGTAGCAAGCTACGACCGTACTTGGGACCCTACTGAGGGACGGTTAGTTGAGGGCGATTTTTTTGGCTACTCGGCCCTGGCGGATGATGTAGAAGCCGTGGTTGAGGCCTTCGAGCGAGTCGGTTGCTACCTTTACGCCGTTGAGGTTGTAGACGTCGTAGGGAGCAGTGTAGTCAATCTCGCCGCTGTTGTCGGCGTTGTCAGAGATGACGTCGTCGATGCCGGCCGACGTTTCGTCGTAAACGGTCACTTCAAGCACAGGACCGTCGGCATAGAGCGTTTCAGCTATAATCTTGCAGCTGCGCACTTCATCGTCGCTGTCTGCTCGCGAGATTATTTCGCTGATGTCAGCATGGATGGTCACGAGGCCGTTTTCATCTACTGTTGCAACGTCGGGGTTGGTTGAGCGCCAGAACAACTGAGGCAGAGTTACGTCCTCAGGCCACACCTTTGCGGTGAGTTGGAATGATTCGCCCGGTTTGCCTTCTATCTCCTGTTGGTCTCCTTCTATCTTTTCAGGTTGAATCAATACGTAAGATGAGAACCGGTACCAGCACGCATCGGCATCATAGTAAGCCTCTTTTACCAAGTTATTACCCGGGTCTTGCAGATATAGTT
>CAMWQZ010000139.1 GCA_947176515.1 uncultured Bacteroidales bacterium
CTATAACATCATAGTGTTTGTCGAGTTTTTTCATTTATAGGATGTCGTTATAGTCAGGTTTCAATTGGTTTCGTTTTGCTCATTAGCAATTTCGCAACAAAAGTAATATAATAAAATTTAATTTCAAAGGAAACGCCAATAAATTTCGTTTAGTCTATAAAAGCAAACCTACACATAGGCTCAATTTGCCAATTATTTGGCGGATTTAGAAAAAGTTTTATTATCTTTGCGATTGAGAATTAATCAATAATATTCGCATGACAAAGGAAGAACGCCACGAAATAATAATTGACAGCCTGATGAAGCATGAACGGGTGCAAGTATCCGAGCTCTCTGAAATGCTTGATGTTTCAGCCGTAACAATCCGAAAGGACCTTAGCGAGCTGGAAAAACAAGGACGCCTATACAGAAGCCACGGTCACGCAATAAAGACCGACCCTTATATCAATAACCGCTCAGTTATTGAAAAGGAAAAGCTGATGCCGTCGCAAAAAATGCTTATCGGAGCAAAGGCAGCCGAACTTATAACCCCAGATGACTCAATAATCATTGCCTCGGGAACGACAATTCATGCTTTTGCACGCTGCATACGGCCCAAGCACCATCTGACAGCTATTTCAGCATGCCTCAGAGCAACCGAAATACTCGGCACAATGGATGACGTTGATATCATTCAGTTAGGAGGCATACTACGCCACAGCTCGCTTTCAGTAGTCGGTGAATTTGCTAAAGCTCCTTTTGCTGACTGCACATGCTCGAAACTGTTTTTAGGAGTGGACGGCATTGACCCTGACTTCGGAATAACGACAACAGACATACGCGAAGCCGAATTGAATAAAGTTATGATGCGAGCAGCTCAAAAAGTAATCGTTCTTGCCGATTCATCAAAATTTATGCGTAGGGGCTTCAGCAAAATTGCCGATATAAGCGAAGTAGACCTAATCATCACAGACAAAGGTGTGCCTGAAGCAATGCGTGAACGGCTGGAAGAACGCGGCATTGAACTAATCATCGCTGAATAATCCAAACCAACAGGATAAGAAAGCGGCGGAAACTAAATATCAAAGTTTCCGCCGCTTTCTTGTTAGTAAATGCGTTACAAAAATTATGCGAGATTAGGGTCAATGCCGAAGTATTCGCAATAGCGATCGTAGAGGTGGCCTGCCTGAAGATAGGCAGACTGCGGACTCATGAAGTGGCTAAACTCGAAAGTAATAGCCTTGTCATAACCTGCGCGCTTAGCGGCTTCGAGTTTCATGCGCAATTTATCAAACTTGATTGGCAAGAACTTGATTGGCATATCGCGGTCGAAAGACTCTGCATTAGTCCAACACTGCATACCGTATTTATCAGCAAGTTTCTTATTAACAGTGAAGAAAGCGTCGAGCTCGTCATAGTCGATGTGGCCATCCTGGAATGCACATGCATCTACAACGTCGTGGATGCCGTCGAAGATTTCGTTCCATTCACGCTCGTGAGCCTCGACAGACACTCCCTCTTCTTTTGTAAGTGAGCTACCGGCTGCGGCAACAGCCTTTTTGCCGTCAATCCAAGGAGAAATGAAAGTAGGCAGACCGCCAGAAACGTCTTTACACTGCTTAGCCATAGTATGGAACGAGTCAATCGCCCCCTTAGTAGCACGGCTGATTTCACCGCTGACGTACCAACCCTGGAAAGAGGGATGCTTCGAACCGTATTTTTCCCATACTTCATCGATTACATATTTATTATCCTCAACCTCCCAAGTCATATCACCGGTATCCCAATATTTACCAGAGTCATAAAGGCCGAAATAGAATTTCATGCCATATTTATCAGCAAGAGTCAGGAACATGTCAAGAAGGTCGACTGAGGGCATATAGCAACCTTTACCGAGAAGATATTCAGAAGGAAAAGTAATAAACTTACGATAGCCCGAGCGAATCATGATTACAGTATCGATGCCGATAGCTTTCATGTTCTGGAAATCCTGGTCCCACTCGGCGAGACCCCAGTTCTGATGAGGAATATCATGAGAAATTTCATCGAGGAATGCACCAGTGATAGGAAGGCCACGCTCTTTAATAAGCAGTTCAGCCTGATCACCTGTCAAGGGGACATTTGACTGCTTGGGGTCAGATGCCAACAAAGAGGGGGCAGCAATGGCGGCTGCAGTGCCTGCCATCATTTTTTTGAGAAAATCACGACGATTATTCATGTCTTATATTGTAATTTTATTTTTCAACTATCTTATTTATTAATCAATGTATCAAACATATTTGGGACGTTCGATGCCGAAATACTCGCAATAACGGTCATTGAGGTGACCAGCCTGAAGATAAGCAGACTGAGGGCTCAGGAAGTGACTGAACTCAAAAGTCAATGCTTTCTTATAGCCTTGGCGCTGAGCAGCCTCAAGCTTCATGCGCAGTTTGTCAAACTTAATCGGGAAGAACTTGATAGGCATATCGCGGTCAAACGACTCTGCATTAGTCCAGCACTCCATGCCATATTTATCAGCAAGTTTCTTATTAACCGAGAAGAATGCATCGAGTTCGTCATAGTCAATATGGCCATCCTGGAACGCACAAGCATCGACAACTTCGTGGATACCGTCGAAAATTTCATTCCATTCCTTTTCGTGTTGCTCAACCGAAACGCCCTGCTCTTTTGTAAGGGCCGCACCGGCAGCGGCAACAGCTTTCTTGCCGTCAATCCAAGGAGCAATAAAGGTGAGCATACCGCCCGAAACATCCTTACATTGCTTTGCCATAGTGATAAATGAGTCAATCGCACCCTTTGTGGCACGGCTGATTTCGCCAGTGATATACCAGCCTTGGAAAGATGGATGCTTCGAGCCGTATTTCTCCCATACTTCGTCGATAACGTATTTATTATCCTCTACTTCCCAAGTCATATCACCAGTATCCCAGTATTTACCTGAATCATAGAGACCATGATAATACTTCATGCCATATTTGTCGGCGAGACGAAGGAACATATCAAGCAAGTCGACCGAAGGCATATAGCAGCCTTTACCCAACAGATATTCAGAAGGATAAGTAACAAATTTACGATAGCCGCAACGACAAGTAATAACCGTGTCGATGCCAAATGCCTTCATGTTCTGGAAATCTTTATCCCACTCTTCTTCGCCCCAGTTCTGATGAGGAATATCATGGGAAATTTCATCAAGGAATGTACCTGTAATAGGGAGACCTTTCTCTTTGATGAGGAGTTCGGCATGTTGGCCGGTAAGGTCGGTAGCAGTCAACGAAGGGTTGTTACGGGTCTGTATAACCTGAGCATTGGCCTTCTGACAACCCGAAAGAAGAGTCGGGGCTGCAACAGCCGCAGCTGTTCCAGCGGCCACTGTTTTGAGAAAATCTCTACGATTGGTCATAATATAATAAGGTATAATAGTTTTTTCGATTAGTTAATAAAGTCGCCGGTAATTGAAACTTCACGAGCTTCAAAGGGATTTAATATTTCGTCAACAAGGACGGCGAACTGTCCCCTGTTGATTGTGGCCTTGCGGTTAAGTTTACCAAAATCATACTTTTTCCAGATTTCAGCAACATTCTTGTCAAACTTCTTGACGTCCTTAGACTGAACTTCCGCAATAGCCTTAATAGCTTGAAGAGCTGAAGCGACAGTCACTTCTTTATCGGCTTCATAAGGCGAATCCATAGAATAGAATTCATATAGACGATTCATGTCTGCACCAACCAACGGTTTTTCGATGTAAAGCCAAGTCTGATTAGTCCAATCGACATTAAAGCCTGTGCCGTGAAGGATACCAGTAGCTCCGATTCTCTGTAAAGGTTTAAACATAGGAGTACCGACCGGAACATCAAGATAAGGAAGAATATAACCATTAGCATCGAGGATTACTCGCTGAACATCACGGACCGGCACATCACGAACCTCCTTGCCATCGGCAAGGGCGAGCGAAGCAATTGCTCCTGCAGCCTGGCCAATTTGCAAAACTACGGGCTGAAGACGGGTAGCACCATTGACAATATTTGAAACCGAAATAGACTTTTCAGCCACAATCAAATCATCGACATCCTGAGGAATCAGCGTGCCCATCGGAAGAGAGAACGAAGGCACCGGATGAAAATGAAGGTCAGGCAAAGAGTCAGCGCCAGTATAACGTTTGTGATGGTGGTCGACCGGATAGTCACCTACAGCTATACCTGTGCGATAAAGTGCTTGCTCCTGGTCATAGGGTTTATCCATATCGTTGAGGTCAAAGCGCACGAGTCCGTGGATGCGGCGGCTCTCGCGGTGATAAGGGATAAGGGCAAGCTGGTGTTCAGTAGGGAATTCGTCATCAGCAAGACCGAGGTTTTTAAATCCGAGTTCGGTCTGCAAGAAATACACGAAACCAAGCGCAAAGTCACGAGCCTTGGCAAATTCGGCCTCTCTCTGCTCGCGGTCAAGCTCGATTACATTAGTATAATAGTCGTTGCCTGAAATAGGCCAGTTAATCATATATTTATTATTGGGAAGCTTACCATAGGTTATCATAACCTCAGGCACTCGCATACGAGCAGGCTCCTTGGGGTCTGTGCAGAGAGGGTTAAATGTGCTGCACACATAATCTTCGCGATTATAATTGGCCGGTTCTGGAATAGTCATATCTGCGCCCTCGCCGAAGTCTTTGAGCACGGCAACCCAAGTCAAATCCTGAATAATACCATTGGCGCTTTCCGGAGCAATATCTTCGCCGGTAACAGCTCTCGACTCCATGCCTATATCATACTTCACACCAGCCATCTTGGCAACGTCACCAAGCTCTGTTGCATCAATTACAAGACGCGACTCTATATTATGGAGTTTGCCATCAGCATCTTTA
>CAMWQZ010000140.1 GCA_947176515.1 uncultured Bacteroidales bacterium
GGTTAATTGTGAATTGCTCATTGTGCTTTGTTCAAAATTATTGCGTAACTTTGGCGATATGAAGAGCAAACGATTATCATCACTGCCCGGTCCTATTGGAGTATTTGATTCGGGCTATGGCGGCCTTACGATTCTGTCTGAAATCCGCAACGCATTGCCAGACTACGACTATATCTATCTGGGCGACAATGCCCGTGCGCCATATGGCTCGCGTTCGTTTGACATCGTATATCGCTTCACCCTCGAAGCCGTCACAGAGCTGTTCAGCCGCGGTTGCCATCTGGTAATCTTAGCTTGCAACACGGCTTCAGCCAAAGCCCTGCGCAATATCCAACAGCTCGACCTTCCCTGTATCGACCCCGACCGCCGTGTACTCGGGGTCATACGCCCGACCGTCGAAGCCATCGGCGCCATCACTCGTAACGGTCATGTAGGCATCTTCGCAACGCCGGGCACTGTTGCATCCGGCTCTTACGAAATTGAAATCGCTAAGCTGAATCCCGACTTCAAAGTTACGGCTCACGCGTGCCCAATGTGGGTGCCGTTGGTCGAAAACCGCGAAGCCGACCGACCGGGTGCAGATTACTTTGTAAATCAAGAAGTAAACACCCTGCTTAGTGACGATAATGCCATCGACACCATCATACTCGGTTGCACCCACTATCCAATCTTATATCCCAAGATTCGCAGCGCTGTGCCTGAGCATGTCGAGATTGTCCGCCAAGGTGACATCGTCGCGCGCAGCCTCGCCGATTATCTGCGCCGCCACCCCGAGATGGAGCAGCGTCTAACTCGAGGAGGCCACACACAGTACCTCACTACTGAGAGCCCCGAAAAATTCTCAGAACTCGCAACACTCTTCTTAGGCCACCCCATCGAAGCCACCCATATTGAACTATAAACACTCGCATTATGGTAAATCGAAAAATATCAGATTTGATTCCGACCATCAGGAATTACTTTCAAGGAAAGCCAGTCTTAAAAGCATGGCTGTTCGGCTCCTGCTCTCGCGGTACAGAAACGCCTGAAAGCGATATCGACCTACTCGTAGAATACGATAATTCTAAAGGAATTGTATCTCTATTTACAATGGGAGGGATGATGATGGATCTTTCTGATTTATTAGGCCGACGGGTAGATTTGATTGACAATAGAGGCCTTAAAGACTTTGCACGCAAAAGCGTTGAAAACGACAAAATATTAATCTATGAGAGAACCAATTAAATGACAAGCCCGGCCAATTGGTCGGGCTTGTTCGTTTCTATGTTACTATGATTATGATTTGTCACGCATAAATACGTTAATCGGAGTGCCATTAAAGTCCCAGTGCTCACGTATTTTGTTCTCGAGGTAGCGACGGTAAGGCTCCTTAACCCACTGCGGCAGGTTACAGAAGAAAATAAACGTCGGCACCTGAGCGCCTTTTAGCATCGTAATATATTTAATCTTGATATACTTGCCCTTATTGCTTGGCGGCGGATATGCAGCGATATCCTCCTGAAGCACCGTGTTGAGTTGAGATGTCGGCACCGTACGTTTGCGGTTCTCGTAGACCTGGACTGCAGTTTCAAGCACCTTGTGGATGCGCTGCTTGGTCAGAGCTGATGAGAAGATAATCGGGAAATCAGTGAATGGCGCAAAGCGCTCGCGGATTGCCTGCTCGTAGAACTTTATAGCCTTCTGCGACTTATCTTCTACCAAGTCCCATTTGTTGACTACCACCACAAGACCCTTCTTGTTGCGCTGAATCAGACCGAATATGTTTACATCCTGAGTCTCGATGCCGCGCGTAGCGTCAATCATCAGTATGCAGACATCAGATGCCTCGATGGCGCGTATCGAGCGGATAACCGAATAATACTCAATATCTTCATTGACCTTGTTTTTCTTACGTATTCCGGCGGTGTCGACCAGATAGAAATCGAAGCCAAATTTATTGTAACGGGTGTAGATTGAGTCGCGCGTAGTGCCGGCAATGTCGGTCACGATATGACGGTCTTCGCCGATAAAAGCGTTAATTAGCGATGACTTACCAGCATTAGGACGGCCAACGATTGCAAATTTAGGTATTTCGTCAAGATTTTCGTCGTTGTCGTCTTTTTCAGGCAAATCCTTGACCACCTCATCGAGAAGGTCGCCAGTGCCATAGCCATTAACTGCCGATACGGGGTAAGGCTCGCCAAGACCGAGCGCATAAAATTCGGGCACATTATATAGCCAGTCATTCGAATCGACCTTGTTAGCGACCAAAATCACAGGCTTGCGCGAACGGCGCAGTATTTCGGCCACATGGTCGTCAAGGTCGGTCACACCGTTCATGGCATCAACCACAAACAGGATAACATCGGCCTGCTCAATCGCAAGCTCCACCTGCTTATTGATTTCGCCTTCAAATATATCATCTGAATTGACCACCCAACCGCCCGTGTCGACGATTGAAAATTCGCGGCCATTCCAATCAACCTTGCCATACTGGCGGTCGCGCGTAGTGCCGGCCGTAGGGTCGACGATAGCCGTGCGCGTCTGCGTCAGGCGGTTGAAAAGTGTTGATTTGCCGACATTCGGTCGGCCAACTATTGCTACGAGTTGACTCATAATATATTCTTTGTAGGGACGCTTCCTGATGCGTCTCTTTATCGTTTTTGCAAATTTAACTTAATTATTCGACATAGCCAAACGAGCGCAATTTGTTTTCACGGTTGCGCCAGTCAGCCTCGACTTTCACGAAAAGCTCGAGGTACACGCTCTTGTCAAAAAACTTCTCGATATCCTTACGGGCTTCGATACCTACCTTTTTAAGGCGTGAGCCGCCATGACCGATAAGGATGCCCTTCTGGCTGTCACGCTCTACATAGATGACCGCCATAATATGGATTGACTTCTCTTTCTCCTCAAACTTCTCAACTGCGACCTCTGCGCTATAGGGCACTTCCTTATCATAGTTAAGCAAAATCTTTTCGCGGATAATCTCCGTTACGAAGAATCGCGCAGGCTTGTCAGTCAAGGCGTCTTTGCCGAAATATGGTTCTGCGACAGGCAGCAGCTCTACTATTCGCGCCATAAGGTTTGCAACGTTGAAGTGCTCGAGAGCTGATGTCGGGAACACCTCTGCGTTAGGCAGTAGTTCCTTCCAACGCGCCACGATTGCGTCGAGCTCGCCGTTGTCTTTGAGCAGGTCGATTTTATTGATTACGAGCAGCACGGGGACTTTCTCCTTTGCCACTCGCTCAAGAAAGTCAGCGTTCTTGGTCGGGTCTTCGACAACGTCAGTCACATAGAGCAGGACGTCGGCATCGGTCAGCGCACCTTCGCTGAAGTTGAGCATGCTTTCCTGAAGCTTATATTTTGGTTTTAGCACACCGGGAGTGTCAGAGAACACAATCTGATACTCGGGAGTATTGACGATACCGGTGATGCGGTGACGGGTTGTCTGAGCCTTAGAAGTTATGATGCTGATGCGTTCGCCGACAAGGTCGTTCATCAAGGTTGATTTACCTACGTTTGGGTTCCCGACGATGTTGACAAAGCCTGATTTATGTTCGTTAGCCATAATGTTTTGATGTTAGTTATGTAGTTTGTAATTGTATGATTACTATATAAACAAAAATAGCACCCGAAAAGATGCTATTCTTGTTTATTTTTTTGTCTAACGGACAATTAGAGATCCCAGACGAGGTACATGGCGCCCCAAGTAAATCCGGCACCGAAAGCTGTGAGTATCAGCTTGTCGCCCTTCTTCAGCTTGTCGCGATACTCGTCGAGACAGATAGGAATTGAAGCTGCCGAAGTGTTGCCGGTATGCTCGATATTGACAAGCACTTTCTCAGCCGGAACCCCTGCACGGTCAGCAACAGCCTCGATGATGCGCATGTTTGCCTGATGGGGGATAAGGTAGGCGATGTCGTCAACCGTGAGGTTGTTGCGCTTCATGATGTCGAGCGACGATGTGAGCATGTCGGTGACAGCGTGCTTGTAGACCTGACGGCCTTCCTGATAGAGGAAGTTTTCGCCGGCATCGACAGTCTCATGGGTTGTCGGCTTAACCGAACCCCCGGCCTTCATCAGCAGGTGGTCGCGGCCTACGCCATCAACATGAAGCACAGCGTCGATTACACCTACGCCTTCTTCCTCTGTCGGCTCTACCATAACCGCAGCAGCGCCGTCGCCGAAGAGCGGACAGGTGGCGCGGTCATTGTAGTTGACCATCGACGACATCTTTTCAGCCGTAACGACGATAACCTTCTTATACATTCCCGAGCGGATATAGGCGGTGGCGTCCTGGAGGGCAACGATAAATCCTGCGCAAGCAGCCTGGATGTCATAGCCGTAGGCATTGACAAGGTTACAGCCGTGAGCGATAACCGATGCAGTCGACGGGAAACGATAGTCAGGGTTAGACGTTGCGCAGATAATCAGTTCTACATCTTCAGGCTTGTCGCCTGTCGACTCCAACAGGCGTTCCACAGCCTTGATGCCGAGATATGACGAGCCTTCGCCCTCGGCCTTGAGGATATGGCGCTGCTTGATGCCGACGCGTGTCATAATCCACTCGTCGTTGGTGTCGACCATCTTCGATAACATATCGTTATCGAGTATGTCATCGGGAAGATATGATGCAATTCCCGAAATACGTGCGTTCAGCATAATCTATTTAGACTGCTGCGCCTTTTTCGATTGCGATACGGCCGCGGTAGTAGCCACATTCGCCACACACTGTATGATAGATGTGCCATGCGCCGCAGTTGGGGCATAATGCGAGTGTAGGAGCAACTGCCTTGTCGTGAGTTCTACGTTTTGCTGTACGGGTCTTTGACTGTTTGCGTTTAGGATGTGCCA
>CAMWQZ010000141.1 GCA_947176515.1 uncultured Bacteroidales bacterium
GTCTATGACACGGTCGCTATTGGCATGGACACCGCAACTCATGCCTGAAGCGTTATTCATGACTATACCACCAATCATCGCTGAGCGCTTTGAAGCCGGGTCTGGGCCAAATGTCCTGCCATAAGGTTTTAGAAGTTCGTTAGCGCGCATACCAATGACCCCGGGCTGGAAAGTTGCCTTGCCACCTTCGGCAGAAATTGAATACCCCTCCCAATTCTTTCCTGCAACTATGAGAATAGAATCGGTAATCGACTGTCCAGAAAGACTTGTTCCAGCTGCACGGAAAGTCACAGGCAAACCATGACGTGAAGCCACAGCTAAAAGTCTCGAAACCTCTGCCTCATCTTTCGATCGAATTACAATCTGAGGTATCAAACGATAAAACCCGGCATCCGTGCCCCAGGTCAACAACCGTAAGTCATCGGTATAGATACGGTTACCCTCGACAAATTTCTTTATTTCATTTAGAAATGCAGTATATTTAGCATCCATTATCATTCAATTTATAATCTAATTCTTACGGCCAAACGACGGATCTATCTTTAGCAAGCCACAAACTCCTATCGTCGCGGCACAACAAATCATAGTCCAGATGAAAAAGTGACGATAGCCTATACTCTCCTGCAACCAACCGGCCCACATGCCAGGCAACATCATGCCGAGAGCCATAAAGCCTGTGCATATAGAATAATGAGCAGTCTTGTGTTTGCCTTCTGAGAAGTAAATTAAATATAGAGTATAAGCCGTAAATCCAAAACCATAGCCAAATTGCTCAATAAAGACACATATATTAATCGTCAGAAGCGATAAATTTTGTGCATAGCTAAGGTACACAAATGTCAGACATGTCAAAGACATGCTCCAGGCCATCGGCCAAAGCCATTTCTTTAATCCTCCTCGAGCCGCGACAATACCACCGATAATACCTCCTATTGTCAAACCAATAATACCGACCGTACCATATGCAATGCCAACCTGCCCTGTCGTCAGACCAAGTCCACCTTTATCTGCAGGGTCAAGTAAAAACGGATTAATCATCTTGACAAGCTGAGCTTCAGGAAGACGGTACAACAGCATAAAGGCTATTGCTGCCCAAATCTGCTTTTTCTGAAAAAAAGATTCGAATGTGTCGATGAAACCGTGCATAATCTGAGATACCGATTTTGCTCCTCTGTTATCATCTGACGGCGGATGAGGCAATGCCCAACTATGGTAAAGAGCTGCCAAAAGGAAAAATAGGGACAGCACCCCAAAAACGACCATCCATGCCAATGGTATATCACCTGACGATTCCTCTATTATGCCAGCTATTATAACCAACAAGCCTTGCCCAACCACTGTTGCCAAACGATAGAAGGTTGAGCGGATACCGACATACAGCGACTGGTCATGCTCAGTGAGGGCAAGCATATAGAAACCGTCGGCAGCAATATCATGGGTAGCGGACGTTAAACCAACAAGCCAGAACACGGCAAGCGTCAACTGAAAGAAGAATGGAGTCGGTAAGGTAAAAGCAATTCCGGCAAGCGCGATAGCCAGAGTCCACTGCATCGTCAGAGTCCACCAGCGTTTTGTGCGAATAATATCGACAAACGGACTCCAAAACGGCTTGATTACCCAAGGCAGATAAAGCCAACCTGTATAAAGAGCTATATCGGTATTAGAAATGCCAAGACGCTTATACATGATGACTGATATCGTCATCACGGCGACATAAGGTAAGCCCTCCACAAAATAAAGTGACGGCACCCAAGCCCAAGGATTTCTTTGTCGCGCCTTATCCTTCATATCTATTAATAATATGTAGAAATCTCTGCATTAGCAAAATAATGAGCCAGTATTCGGCGATAATCATAACCTTTAGCGCTCATAACCGCAGCTCCAATCTGACACAGACCTACGCCATGGCCCCATCCGGCGCCACGGAGAATTATCTGCTCTGGAACACCCGTAGTCGCATCAATCGCCCTACGCTCAACAGTGAACGCCGCACTATAAAGATGGCTTGGTGAAAGTATTCGTCGGATTTCGAGTTCTTTGCCTATAATCATAGTGCGCTTCGTGCCGACAATCATCAGACGTATAAGTCTGCCCGACGTGCCGCGCGACATAGGTTTCAAATCAATTATATCGCCGAAATCAATGCCCGAGCGCTCTTTAACCAAAGCAGCAAGTTCAGCGCGGTTGTAGCTGACAGTCCAACGGAAAAAGTCAGACGTCTCACGGTCGTAATTATTAAGCACCTGAGAAAGAATGGCTGCATCATCGGTGTTGCAATATGCGTCCGGGCGCCGCTCAATCCACTCGACAGCCTTCTCTTCAACACGCAGGTCTGGAAAACGATATTCATTGGGCGCGTCTCGCCGAGCCTCAAGATAATCATAGTGGCGAGGCTCCCAACAATTCTCAAACTCTTCAAACACACCTCCGCAGCACTTAGAGAATCGGGCGTCACACAGTTCGCCAAAATATGTGAGCACCTCTCCTCGAGTCTCGCTCACTGCCTTTGCAACTTCGGGCGTTGTCTGACGAGTTATGCCTTGATAACGCTGACAATGGTCATCGGCACAAACGTGGAAATTGACATGGTCTTCACGGTCATACCATTTTATTATCTCATCTTCAGTCACTGTTTCTGCCGAATACAATTCGCCAGACTCGCTGATACGGTCATGTTTTAAAATCTGAGCTAAAAGCCAGCTACGCGATATAACTGAGTGGGCTTTAAGAAGCTCGATTGAAGCATTAGCGCTCATTTCCGACGAAATCACACTTGCAAGATAATCTTCGACAGGCAGAATATTTACGGCCGTCAAATGGTTTCCCTCAATAATTATGTGAAGTTCGCCAGAGAAACGCTGATCTTCCTTGCGCTCCCAATGATAACCCAGTCCTATCACCACATCCCGAAGCATAAAAGTCGACTCGCGAGAGCTCGCGACAAAATGCAGACTATCATACAAAGCTCCTTGCCATGATATGCGGCCATTGACCATCTCTACCATCTGTGGTCCTACCCAGATTGCATCTTTGCAATAATAAGGACCTTCAAGTTCAAAATTGATTGCCTCAGCAGAAAGGATACCAACCTTTACAGCCGGTTCTTTAGTAATGCTTTTTGACATAGGATGAAATTTTATTAATATCTTGGTTGGTGAGAGAAACTTCAGAATATATCTTTCTGACAATATCGTCGTGGAGATTCACAAAATCCTGTTGACGAGGCGCGATTATAACTCCAGCCATATCGACAGCACCCGGACTAATCATCATAGAACCAACGTCTTCACAGCCGTAGAAGGATGGTCGGTGACGTTTTCGTGGAATAACCACTAATCTCACTCCTGCCGGGGTGGCATAAGCCAAGATATTCATCATCGGCTCAGTCTCTCCTTCAGGGACTGGCATGCCTGCTATCAATTTGCAAAAAGCAGAATCAGCCGACACAGCGTCGATAGCGTCAATAATAAAAAATTTGACAGGCGCTGACAAAACCTCTGACAGCACTACATTAGAATCTGACAGAATCGGTGTCAAACCAGCTTCTTGAATCCACTTATCAAGTGGTAAGAAATCGGAGTTGCCGGCTTGGAAGTGCATGTGGTCAGGCGCAGACGCTCCACATCGGGCACCATTGTAAAAAATTGTGTAACCATTTAACGACTTGGCAAGAGCAAACATTTCGCCAATACGACCACATATCGTTTGAGCGACATGGTCCTTTGAGGCGATAGTCAGATGACGTGGAAAAATCGGATATGGGTTAACGAGGATATTGTAACGCCCCCACTCTATCGACTTTTGTTTGTCAGGTCGATTTGAATCGCACAAGAAACAAGGACGCGCCGAAATAGAATGATTATCAATATTAGCTGAAGTAGATACAATGCGAGCCGGATTATGCTGAACTTTAATCGTCATTCCATCAAGAGCGAGCGATTTGACACATACATTTCTTAGAGCCGAATAGCCGGCTTCAGCCAATTGCCACTCTGCGATTTGACTATCTATAAATCGTTCAATCTGATATGTCGACAGGTCGTTGGTCATAGTTCGTCATTGAGTTCGCAACGGGCTCGAAGTTCAAATGTTCGGATGCAATCCTTGTACGCATTGTTGGCATTAAGCCTTACAATATCGAGCGACGCGTCGGAATTGTCCTCCCAGCGTCGGCAATAATACATCACATCATAGACACGGCCTATACGATAACGTCTTGAAAAAGCCAAAGCTACAGCATAGTCCTCGCCATAACTGACATTAGGGAACGGCATTTTGCGCAATAATGGAGTGAAAAATGCTCGCGGTGCACCCAGACCGTTAATGCGCAAAGCATTATTTCGGCCATTATCATCAGTCCACTCGCGATGGTCAATAACGCCAGGAGGTATAGGATTGAGATTAAAATCAGTAAGCATATATGAACCGACAACCATCGGGCACTGCTGTTCATAAAAAGCGTTAACCATTGTTGTCAAGGTAGAGTCGCCACTATACACATCATCGCTATCAAGCTGAATAGCGAAGCGTCCACACGCAGAATTATTGACAGCCAGATTCCAGCAACCGCCTATATTCAAATCATTACGCTGGGGTATAATATGGATAACGCGCGAATCACTTGCAAATTCTTCGATAGCCTCAGTAGTGCCATCATTAGAATGATTATCTACAATTATAATATTAAACGGAAAAGCTGTTTTTTGAGAAAGAACACTACGGATTGCATCGAGAATAGTTCGCACACGGTTACGGACGATGCCTCCAGCTCAAATTTAGCGGCTGTTAAGTCAAAATATTCAAAGTCACGTTTAAGATCTGTAT
>CAMWQZ010000142.1 GCA_947176515.1 uncultured Bacteroidales bacterium
AAATAAATCTAAGGCTCAGCCTAAGATGATGCCTCAGGCTATTCCTACGGCAGCCGTTCCGGAACAAATTGAGACAGCTCCAGAAACGCCAGTCGAATCAGATGAGGCCTCTGAAGAAGAATCGGTCAAAAATGAGCCTGACCAAGAAGCTCCAGATGTTATAGAGCCGCTTAACGAAACGCCTTTGATTACAGAGCCTGAATAGTCATTGTCAATTTAACAAGTTATAGTCAAATTTTTTTAAGTATATATGGAAGTTATTGAAGGAAAAGAATTCGGGGGTGAACGCCCCCTGTTTGGATCGCATGACCTGTTACTTAAAAATGTTACAGTTCATGTCGGTGAGTCAGCACTAAAATGCTGCAAAAATATTGAAGCAGTAGATTGTCGGTTTGAAGGCAAATATCCATTCTGGCATGTTGATGGTTTTAAAATAAAAGATTGTATCTTCACTGAGGGTGCACGAGCAGCTTTGTGGTATTCGTCTAATCTTGAGATGACAGATACTCAGGTCGACGCTCCAAAGATGTTCCGCGAAATGCACCATCTTTCGCTAACAAATGTCAAGATACCCGATGCCGCTGAAACACTTTGGCATTGCAGTGATATCCGTCTGCGCAATGTTGAGGTTGCAAAGGCCGACTATTTGTTTATGCACTGCTCTGATATTGATATAGATAATTATCGTCAGCAGGGTAACTATTCATTTCAATATTGTCACAACGTAGTTATTCGTAACGCTGATATTGACTCTAAAGACGCTTTCTGGAATACAGAGAACGTCACCGTTTACGATAGCCGTCTCAATGGCGAGTATCTTGGTTGGCATAGTCGAGGTCTGAAATTGGTGCGTTGTCATATCTCGGGTACTCAACCCCTCTGTTACGCAGAGGGTCTGATACTTGAAGATTGTGTATTTGATTCAGATTGTGATTTAGCGTTTGAGGATTCAGCTCTCGAGGCTCACGTTATCTCGCCGATTACGAGTGTGAAAAACCCTCGCACAGGTTTGATTGAAGCTCCCTCTATTGGAGAGATAATCATCGACGAGCATTGCAAGGCACCAGCTGACTGTAAGATTATCGCAACTCTAAAGCCATGATCAGTCGATTTGATTTCGATTCGATAGTCGACAGGCGCAATAGTGGATCATACAAATGGGATGATCATTCGGGTGATGCCGATGATATGATTCAATTATGGGTTGCCGATATGGATTTCCGCACGGCTCCTGCTATTATCGAGGCTCTTCGCAAACGCGTCGATCATGGTGTGTTTGGCTATACCTTTGTCACCGACAAGTATTATGCTTCGTTGATTGACTGGTTCGAACGTCGTCATAATTATTTGATTGACCGCTCGAAAGTGATTTATACATCGGGCGTTGTTCCTGCAATGTCAGCGATAATCAAGGCTCTAACAGTACCCGGCGATGGAGTTATACTCAACACTCCTGCCTATAACTGCTTCTTTTCTTCAATCCGCAATAACGTTTGTCGCATAGTTGAGAGTCCGCTCCGACGCATAAACTTGGATGCCAGTGAGTTTACTTATGAAATAGATTTCGGCTCACTCGAAAGCCTTGCGGCGATGCCCGATAACAAATTGTTTATCCTCTGTAATCCTCATAATCCGACTGGCAGGGTGTGGCGACGGGAAGAACTTGACCGAATAGCAGAGATTTGTCGCCGCAATGGTGTGAGAGTGATAAGCGATGAAATCCATTGCGAACTTACTTTGCCAGGCGTAGATTATCTGCCCTACGGCAATATTGATGACCGCGCAGTCATATGTAATGCGCCAAGTAAAGCTTTCAACACGGCAGGTCTTCAGATTGCTAACATTGTCTGCCCGGATTCTGAAACCAGAGCTAAAATAGATAAGGCAATTAACATAAACGAGGTGTGTGATGTTAATCCGTTTGGCGTAGCCGGCTTGATTGCTGCCTATAATCATGGTGAAGAGTGGCTTGATGAATTGCGTGTATATCTTAATGGTAATTATCAGCTTATCAAATCTTTTTTTGCAGAGCATTTGCCTGCTTATCCGATTGCACGTCTCGAAGCTACATATCTTGCTTGGGTTGATATCACATCGTCAAAATCCGATGCTGATGTAATTGAGCAACTGCTTGCAGAGAAGGCTCACGTCAGAGTGGCAAGTGGTTCAATATATGGCGATAAGCGTTATGTCCGTATCAATTTCGCTACACCGCGCGCGGTGATTCTTGATGCTTTAAATCGTATAGAGCCTATTCTGAATTCATTATAAGATGGCTGACATCTCAAAAATCCAAAACGGCGAAACGATGACTTTGCGCGAGCAAGTTGGTCTCACAGCCAAACTTGCCGTGCCGGCTATCCTTGCACAGCTCTCGAGCATCATGATGCAATATATTGATGCGTCGATGGTAGGACGTCTCGGTGCAGATCAGTCAGCATCGGTAGGTCTTATGAGCAGTAGCCTATGGTTGTTTTGGGGTGTATGTTCCACCATTACAATGGGATTCTCCGTTCAGGTTGCACATGAGATTGGCGCCACGCGTTACGACAATGCTCGCTCAGTCCTTCGCCAAGGTATAAGTTCAAGTCTTGTCGCAGGAATTGTTATAGCATTGATTGGTCTGGCGATTGCTCCTTTTCTGCCTCACTGGCTCGGTGGAGATGAATCAATAACTGGTAATGCTACGCTTTATTTCGGTGTGTTTGTCATAGCGCTGCCAGTTTTAACGATGAATTATCTCGCCGGTGGCATGCTTCGATGTGCCGGTAATATGAAAGTGCCAAGCCTGCTGAATGTAATGATGTGTGTTCTCGATGTCATTTTTAACTTTGTCTTGATATTCCCGACGCGCGTTATTCATGTAGGTTCAATTGAGTTCTCAATGCCGGGTGCCGGGCTCGGAGTCCTTGGCGCGGCATTGGGTACTGTTGCAGCCGAGTGTGTGACCGCAGGAGTGATGATGTGGTATCTTTGCAGAAGGGAAAAGGGGCTGACAATTGGTTTAAAGCCGATAAGAGATTTTATCCCAACAAAAGCAGTGCTTAGCAAGGCCGTCAAGATTGCTTTGCCTATGACTGCCGAGCATGTAGTCTTTTGTGGTGCGCAGATTATGATTACGATTATTGTTGCGCCGCTTGGTGTGGTCGCAATTGCTGCTAATGCTTTTGCTGTGACAGCAGAGAGCCTTTGCTATATGCCTGGCTTCGGTATTGGCGATGCTGCCACCACGCTGACAGGTCAGAGCTACGGTGCCGGTAGGATTGACTTGGTTAAGCGATTCGGTCACATCACTGTCATTATGGGTATGGCGATTATGACAATTATGGCAGGTGTGATGTATGCTTGCGCACCTCTTATGATGGATATTATGACGCCAGTCGAGGCAATCAGCAAACTTGGCACAGAAGTTCTTCGCATCGAGGCGTGGGCTGAGCCGATGTATGCCGCTTCGATTGTTGCCTACGGTGCATTTGTCGGGGTGGGCGACACCCTAATCCCTGCCATTATGAACTTCGGCAGTATATGGCTTGTCCGTATACCAGTTGCAGCACTTCTTGCACCGACCGCCGGATTGCGAGGTGTGTGGATTGCAATGTGCGTCGAGCTGACTTTCCGTGGTGCGATTTTCTTATGGCGCATGGCATCTGGCAGATGGTATCGCAACGCAAAAAAATCCGCTCCAGCAGAAGCCACCGCCAAAGCCGACATCCTCTCCTCCACCCCCGTAGAAGACTTCGAGTAGCGTTTTATATAAGGTTTAATTAGATATAGTACTTTTCTGAGATGGATATGATAAAAATTCATGTTTTGCGTTGTGGGATGGTGAGGACTACTCGTTACTTGCCGTTTAATAAGGAGCATGTCTCGATGCCTAAAGTCGCAGGTTTTGGAGTGCCGCAAAAAGATTGGTGCTGGTTACCTGTGTCATGTTATTATATTGAGCATCCGAAAGGTAAAATCCTTGTCGATACGGCTTGGAGCCGCCGAATGAGTCCTGAAGGCGTTGAGGATAAGCAAGCTCAGATACGTGAGCTTGGATATTTCTTATATAGAATAAATCAAGGTTATACTCCTCAAGGCGAGTCTGTAGATGAGCAGTTGAGAGCTATGGGGGTAAAGACTTCCGACCTTGACTATGTGTTGCTGACTCATCTTGATTGTGACCACGCTTGTGGGCTGCATCAGGTGGCGGATGCCAAACGCATCCTTGTTTCAGAAGATGAGATGAAATATGCTAAAAGCATTTTTCCCACTCACTTTGATAATGTCGTCAGATATAAGAAGAGATGGTGGAAAGGTATTCCGATTACTCTTTTTGCGTATAATGGAAAAGAGGGCCCGTTTGGACGCAGCTTTGACCTCTTTGAAGATGGTTCAATCCAATTAATCAATATACCGGGACACTGCGCAGGTCTGTCGGCAGTGAAAATCACGGGCAGGGATGGGAAATACGTGCTCTTGGATGCTGATGGAGCTTACAGTTCTAAAAACTGGGAAGAAATGGTGCCGTCAGGTATAGCTGCAAATCGAAAAAATCAATTGAAATCACTTCAATGGATACGTGAAATGAGCATGAGTGATAAGTGTGTAGAATCTCTTGCGACGCATGACCCTAATGTCAAGCCTCACACGATAGAACTGCCCATATAAGCCGAATGCGCAATTATCTTTTGTTAGACGTAGAGCCCGAGGGCTGCTGCGCGTCCCATTATGTCGACGAGTAGTGGACCAGGGGATGCCGGGTCAACGTCTTTATCACCTAATTTTATAGTAGGGGTCTGAATGGCTCCGCTCGACTGAATAGCTTTAAGG
>CAMWQZ010000143.1 GCA_947176515.1 uncultured Bacteroidales bacterium
GCGCGCGTGGCGAAACCGAAGAATGTTTTGCTGCATCTAAAGCGTTTATCGAAGACCTTGATATATCGCGGCTCCATGTGTTCACTTATTCAGAGCGTCCTGGCACCCGTGCCTTGGAAATTGACCACATCGTGAGCCAGGAAGAAAAGCATCGTCGCACTCGCCAGATGCTTGCCGTCAGCGAGCGCAAGCTCGACGAATTCACGCGCCGCTTCTCCGGCACTGTCCGCCCCGTGCTGCTTGAGCATCCGCGCGACGGCCATCCCTTGAGCGGTTTCACTGACAATTATCTGAAAGTAGAGATAGACGGCATAGACTCTGAAACTGCAAAGCGTCTCGATAACACCATAGCCCAGGTCACTATCGGTCAACCAATCGCCGAACGCGAAAGCGTAAAAGCAAAACTTGTATGACGATGAAAAAAGTGCTTCACGCTATATTTTATGTATTTCTCTACGGCTGCGCGCTGATGCCGTTTTGGCTGCTGTATCGCGTGGCAGACCTTGCTTTTGTTCTACTTTATTACGTGGTGCGCTATCGCCGCAAGGTAGTTGATAAAAACTTGCGTGAAAGTTTTCCCGATAAGAGCCAAGCAGAGCTTAAGGCTATCGCGCGCAAGTTCTACCGCAACTTCGCCGATTATATCTTTGAGACTATCAAGCTGCTGCATATCAGCGATAAGCAGATTAGCAAACGCATGACCTTTGAAAATGTCGGCCTCATCGACCGCTATGTAGCTGAAGGACGTAGCGTAGCAGTTTATTTTTCACATTGCGGTAACTGGGAGTGGGCCCCCTCGGTCACTCTCCACACCAGCCGGAAACCTAACGTCGGCATAGTTTTCGGTCAAGTTTACCGACCGCTGCGCGACAAGTGGACCGACAGGCTAATGCTCAAAATCCGTAGCCGTTTCGGCTCACTTTCATTCCCCAAAAGCACCGTTTTCCGCGACATTATCCGGGCTTGCCGTTCAACGGGCTTGCCTGCAGTCGTTGGCTTCATGAGCGACCAGCGCCCGAGCCACGGCGACCTCATCCACGTTGTCAACTTCCTCAATCATCCCACCGCATTCATCACTGGCACAGAGACTCTGGCGCGAAAACTCAACATGGGTGTCGTCTACTGGGATATGTATAAACCCAGCCGAGGCCACTATCATATCGTGACTCGTGATATAACCGCTGAGATTGCCGAGCGTCCGACATTCAGCGTCACAGACCAATATGCCGAAATGCTCCAGACAACCATTCTCCGCGACCCCTCGCTATGGCTCTGGACTCACAAACGATGGAAACGCCCCGTAACATTTGAAGACAATGAACCCCCTCGACACTGATATGCGGCCACAGGTCGCTGTGATTATACTTAATTGGAACGGTGAAAAGCTTCTGCGCGAATTTTTGCCGGAAGTGATTGCCACGACTGACCCTGCAGTCGCGCGCGTGATAGTCGCTGACAACGGGAGCTCCGACGGCTCACGTCAGCTGCTCGAACGCGAATTTCCTGAAGTCGAACGCATCTATTTCGATACCAATCACGGCTTTGCCGGTGGATATAACCTCGCGATTGACCTCACTGACTACCGCTACACCGTTCTGCTGAACTCCGACGTTGCCACGAGCGCCGGATGGGTTAATACTCTTTATAAATTTATGGAAGAGCACCCCGATGTCGGTGCATGCCAGCCCAAACTGCTCAGTTTCAACGACCCTCAGAAATTCGAATATGCCGGAGCCGCCGGTGGATTTCTCGACCGCAACGGCTATCCATTCTGCCGAGGACGCATTTTCCAGACATGCGAAACCGACGAGGGGCAATATGACTCCAATATGGAAATCTTTTGGGCGAGCGGCGCATGCCTGATGGTTAGGTCCGAGCTCTACCGCAAAGTCGGTGGACTCGACACCGCGTTTTTCGCCCATATGGAGGAAATCGACCTCTGCTGGCGCATAATGCTCGCTGGTTATAAGATTATGGCAGTCTGCGACACCTGTGTCTATCATCTCGGCGGCGGCTCTCTCCCCGACTCTAACCCTCGCAAGACCTATCTCAATTTTCGCAACAACTTGCTGATGCTCTATAAGAATCTTCCCGATGGAGTCAGAGGTCCTAAACTGATATGGCGCAGACTGCTCGACACCGTGGCGTGGGCTAAATATGTCGCCACCTTGAAATTCAAGTTTGCCGCTGCCATTTTCAAAGCCCACCGCGACTTCGCACACATGAAAAAAGCCTACACCTCCCACCCCAAAATCAACCTCCTCGCTGCCCGTCCCGACTGCCACATCAACATCCTCACCTCCTACTACCTCCACCGCCGCCACCACTTCTCCCAATTACGCCAACTACGGCCGTAGATTTTGTGAAGGCATAAAAACTCGGAATTAGAGGTTGATGTAGGGACATGCCTTTGGCATGTTAGATTGGTTATCAATACTTTATCTACAACGTTACATTGCTCAAATCTTTGGCGCTGTGGTTCTATGGTCAAAAGCGCATGGCTGATTAATAGGCATTTACGGTAAGGGCGGTGTTAAATTATGGTAAAAATTGGGGTTAAATGGGGGGAATGTTGGGTTATTTGGTGGGGATGATGTATCTTTGTGGCTCGACCATACTGCGGAAGCCCATGTAGGGATAGTGGGAGGTCGGCTGGAAAGCTAAGAGTAGCATCAGCATATTTAATTAACTGAAAGGCGTTTATCAGCGCTTTGTTCTTGACGCACGGAAACTTCGCAACTTTCTAAACTCAGTCAAGGGAGAAGCAACGATAGATGCCCATGGACTCGTAATAAACATCTGTCGACATGTCTACATCCAGAAGAGATGAAGCCATGTTGGCGCAATGTATATTCTTGCGTGGGCTTCTGCGTTGCTCGTTCTACTGAGTTGGGCAATGCGAAGGCCTCTGTGCGTGGACGAGCAACGGTATGGTTCCCCACGCATTTCGCATTTTTATACACCCCAATCTATTACACATAATTCTCTCTCTTGAACACGAATCGCCTAAGGGGACGGTTGCGATGTCGGTCAGGAAATAATTTTTCAATCATTACCGACATGAAAAAGTCTTTATTAATTATGGCGATAGCCTTCACTACAGGCGTTGTCACCGCGTCTGCCACTTGCTGGCGCATCAACCCCAGCCCCTACGCTGGCGCACAATTCAAAACCGTTGAAGAGGCAATGAATGACATCAATGTCCTTTCTGGCGATACACTTTTACTTGACCCAGGCCAACACAGCGGCTTCGGTTTAACTCGCGAAAATATAACAATAATTGGAAGTGGGTATTATCTTGACCAAAACAAACAATGGGGAGAAGCCCAAGAAACAATTGTTGGTAGAATATGGCTTAGCAAAGGATCCTCAATCGAAGGATGTTCAGCTAGTATAATAAGTAGTGAAGAAAATGCTCATATTAAGCGTTGCAAGTTTAATGGAATTGGAGGACTATATCACAGTAACGTTATAGTGGAGCAATGTATTATTTCAGGTTACTCTGCATATCAGTCACCTGCCGGGATTACTGACGTATGCGCAAATTGGATTATTAGAAATAACATAATAGACGCGTCTGGCGGAGGAGCCATAGAAGGAGGCATAAATTCTAATGGCATTGGCTCAATTATAGAGAATAATATCTTAATATCTGATGGATGGGCAGTCATTGGGAATATACAGAACGCGACCATTAGGAATAATATAATTATTAATACTCGTTCTGGATTTGACGACAATCAGATTCCACATGCAGCAGCAACAGTAAGTTTTACTGACAATAACATCATTCAGAATAACGTTTTCAGTACTCCTGAAAAATATGCTAATACTGAATATCCAAGCAACTTATATGTCGGTGCAACAATTGAAAACACTTTCGTAAACGAAGGTTCTGATGATGCCAAATGGCAGCTTCTTGACAGCTCGGCAGCTAAGGGCGCAGCAACTCATGGCGGCGACTGCGGCGCGTTCGGCGGTCCGACCCCCTACGTTCTCTCGGGTATTCCCCAATTCTTACCTCATATCACCGAAGCCCTCGTGCCGGCTAAGCCTACCGACGGCAAAATCACCGTTAAACTCAAAATAGCAAATCAAAATGAATAATAGGATGCTGACAAGCCGGAAACTTTGTCACATCCTTGCAGTTCTGATTTTTATGTTTTTCACTGCGGCTCCTAACTTAGCCGCGCAAGTGAAAGGCGAATACTTCTGGAATGAAGACCCCGGCGTAGGCAAGGCCACGCCGACGGGGACGGCAAGCGCCGATGGCGAATACTCGACCTTCGACATTGCCGCCGACAAAATTCCGGCCGGAATGAATATCTTGGGCCTACGCGCCTTCTCAGGCGGACGATGGACCCACACCGTGACCTACTTTGTCATGGTTCCGGCACAGCCATCCGCCGCCTACTGGCGAGTGGAATATTTCTGGGACACTGACCCCGGTGTGGGTAAAGCCACTCCGTTAACTTCGTCACTCGACCAGGACGGCGGCATGGTCGTTGCTGACCTGCCAGCCGACGGCCTTGTGCCGGGCGAACACCTCGTAGGTTTCCGCACATGTTCAGGCCGCGCATGGTCGCAGACGGTCACTTATACCGTCGTTGTCCCTGCCAAGCCAAACTCTGCCGACTGGCGCGCAGAATACTTCTGGGACAAAGACCCGGGCGTGGGTAACGCTACTCCTCTCGCCACTGCCTTAGGTCAGGACGGCGGTGAGATTGAAGCCGATATCTCGACCGACGGCCTCGAGCCCGGTCAACACCTCTTAGGTTTCCGCACATGTTCAGGTCACGCATGGTCTCAGAC
>CAMWQZ010000144.1 GCA_947176515.1 uncultured Bacteroidales bacterium
CTCGGTTTGCTCTTCCACATGGATCCGCTCAACCTTAAGATGCTTGTCGTTGCTGCAGCCCTTCCGCCAGCATTCTCAGGTATTATCATCGCCGACGAGTATAACACTTATGTCGCAACAGGTACATCGTCACTTACTCTATCAGTAATATTATTCATCGGATTCTGTCCGCTCTGGATATGGTTAACCGATATGGCAATTCACATGTTCTAAAGACATAATCTTAATAAAATTTTAATGCCCGACCAAACAATTTCGCTTGGCCGGGCATTATATATTTTATGAAAACTACTATCACATTTGTTGCAGCCATGACTGTAGCGCTTGGCTCACAAGCTTCAAAAAATATAGACCTGAATACAATTGCCTCTCATCTGTCAGAGATGCAGGACTATGCATCATCAGCAACATTCGAAGTGCTGCTACCAACTTCGGAATTTCCGGTAGTGTATCAATTAAAATTAGCATCAACGGCAAACGACGGCGACAGTCTCGCAGCAGCAGACTATCTTATTGATTGGAAACTCGAAAAAGACGGCAATCACTCAGAGGGTTTCGCCGCCTATTTCTCTGGGCACCACTACCGATACAGGGATCAGCGCCTTCAGGAATATCACATTGACGTCGCTAACGACGCCCCGACATTCGCTCCGGGCGGAGACCTTAGCCGTGGAGTGCAAAATCAAGCTCAATTCTGCGACCTACTACCTCAATATTTAGGACGGACATTTGCAGCAATGATTAACGACTCCACATATAAATATAGTGTCCACCCCGATACAGTCATTTCACAGCAAAAGGTTATAGCCATTGAAGGCGTCAGAAGTTTTGCCGGAGTAGAGGCTCTTGAATATATCTATATATTGGATCGTGATATGCTGCCCATAAAGTCAGAATTCGTAAGCAATCCAGGTCAAATCGGCGAGCAACTTATAACAGCCACTTATGATTACAGCGATGACAGCCCTCTGTCGACCGTGCAGTCAGAAGAAGCCCTGATAGAACTTTACCCAGAAGTATTCGAACGTTTCCGCGAAAGTTCGTTCCGTCTGGAGAACTTGCCTGGGCGTAGACTTCCGGCTTTCACTGCCCCGACAACGACAAGAGAGCGATATGCACACTCCAAAGACTCAAAATTTGCGGCTCCAACCGTAATTGCCATCCTCGACGCAGAAGTTGGTTCGACAGGAGCGACCATCAGGCAGCTGCGCGAAGCTATCGAAAGCCTGCCAATGCAGACTGACCTTATAATGGCCTTCGTCACCAACAACAAAGATAAAATCGAATCACTCGTCGGTGAACTCCGGCCTGGTGAACATCTGTTGATGAGTGCACGCGGAATTGCACGCGACTGTGGCGTCACAGATACACCGGTTATATTAATCTGTGACCGCAACGCGGTGGTGAAAGATTTACACATCGGCTTCAACAATGATATAGGTGATTTTGTTATACAAAAAACAATACTTAATGCGAAATAATTTAAGAAACAAAATAAAATACGTAACAATAATATGGAAACAATATTTTTTAATGGAACAGCCGTAAAGACTTATGGAACAGTTCCCGTGGCCGGAGAAAAAGCCCCTGACTTCAAACTCGTTGACAAGAGCTTAAAAGAACTTAGCTTTAAGGACTTCGAAGGAAAGCGAATCGTGCTTAATGTTTTCCCAAGCCTTGACACAGCAGTCTGCGCCGCTTCGGTGCGCCGTTTTAATCAGGAAGCAGCTAAATTTAAGAATACCGTAGTGCTCTGCGTGTCAATGGACCTGCCATTTGCAATGACGCGTTTCTGCACCGCAGAAGGCATCGAAGGCGTTGTGCCTGCATCGGCCTTCCGCTCACCTGACTTCGGAAAGGAATATGGACTAACAATGGTCGACGGACCTCTCGCCGGACTTCTGGCTCGCGCAGTCATAATCATTGATGAAAACCGCAATGTGATTTACTCAGACCTTGTGGAAGAAATCACTCATGAGCCCGACTATGACGGAGCATTTTATGTACTGACAAACGACTAAGCGCACTTCGCCTCATAACCAAATGAATACCGGGTCTCGCACAAATATGTGTGAGACCTGCTTTTTTTGTAAACTTTATTGGTGAGATATGGGTTAATATTTCGTAACAACTATTTAACCCGACAAAATTTAGAACGATGAAACGATTCACACTTCCTATGCTTGCACTCGCAGTTGCTTTTTCAGCCGGCGCCGAGGTAACGCTACCCGAGGAAACGCTACAATATGACGTATGCTACCACTGCGGTTTCATAAAGATTTCGGCCGGAGAAGCTGACATCAATCTTAATCTCGACAACAATAATTTCACTGCCACAATGAACGGACAGACCGAGCCAATCGGCGGACGTGTATATGCGATAAGCGACACGCTTTGTGCGTCGATGGAGCCAGCCGCAGGCCTGAGCAAAGAGGTAGTGTCATACGAGAACGGATGGTACACAAAGCCAAAGGCTGACACGCTCGACGGCTCGGACATCGAATTTACAAATCCATCAGACTATAAAAATATCGTCGGTGACGGTGACCTAAGCGCGAGCAGCGAGACAATGGAAGCCGTAACAATATCAACAGATATGCTCGCAATGTTCTATTATTTTCAGCAGATTGACTTTGCCTCGATGCAACTGGGAGAAAATATAAACATGTCAGTCACACTACCCGACGGCGACGTTCAACAAGTGAGCATGGTCTATGAAGGCACTGACAATTACAATGGTAACGACACTTTTAGGCTTAGATTCTTATACAGCTACCATGGCGTGATGTCAAAGTATCCCGTCACTGCACAAATCGATATGGATTCAAGACTACCCTTACTATTTTCTGCCGACTTGAAAATCGGTCGTGTAGAGTTAGTCTTAAGGGGTTAGAATATCATTTCCCAAGATTATTGTCACGACAAGTCCATTTTAAACGAAATAAATTTGCAAAATTTGCTTAAAATAAGTATTTTTGCAGCATAATAACGCGACACGGCGGCAATATGCCATCAAATCGTCGCAATGCAATCATATTTATTAAAGTCAATTTCCACAAAATGGACGTAAAAGGATTTATTGAAGATTTAAAGGGCCGATTCCCCAACGAGCCCGAGTACTTGCAAGCAGTAGAAGAAGTAGTAAGCTCTATAGCAGATGTTTATGACAAAGTGCCTACATTTGAGCGCTATAATCTTCTCGAACGTCTCTGCATACCAGACCGCATATATACATTCCGCGTATCGTGGGTTGACGACCAAGGCAAAGTAAGAAACAATATGGGCTACCGTGTGCAGCACAACAACGCCATCGGCCCGTATAAGGGAGGCATACGCTTTCACTCATCGGTAAATCTTTCAATCCTCAAGTTCCTTGCATTCGAACAGACCTTTAAAAATTCGCTAACGACCCTCGCCATGGGCGGAGCAAAAGGAGGCAGCGACTTCTCGCCGCGCGGAAAAAGCGACATGGAAGTGATGCGTTTCTGCCAGGCTTTCGTCACCGAACTCTACCGTCATATCGGTCCCGACACCGACGTGCCTGCAGGCGACATTGGCGTTGGAGCGCGCGAAGTCGGCTACATGTATGGCTGGTACAAGAAAATGACACGTGAGTTCACCGGTACATTCACCGGCAAGGGTCTCGACTTTGGCGGCTCGCTCATGCGCCCCGAAGCCACAGGCTATGGCAATGTCTACTTCCTGCTCAACATGCTCGCCACTCGCGGCATCGACATCAAGGATAAACGAGTTGCAATCTCAGGCTCAGGCAATGTTGCGCTCTACACAGCCGAGAAGCTGCTATCGCTCGGCGCAAAAGTGGTGTCATTCAGTGACAGCGACGGCACACTGGTAGTAGAGGACGGCATCACCAAAGACGAATTTGAAGAAATCTTTGACCTCAAGACCCTTTATCGCGGCCGAATCAGCGAATTTGCAGCGAAACATCCCGAAAGAAGCAAATATTTCGCGCACGAGCGTCCATGGAAACATGTAAAATGTGACATCGCTATGCCTTCGGCAACTCAGAATGAACTTGATGGCGACGACGCACGCGTGCTCGTTGAAAACGGATGTATCGCAGTCAGCGAAGGCGCAAACATGCCATCTACGCCTGAGGCAATCAAAGTGTTCCAGGATGCAAAAATCCTCTACGCGCCAGGCAAGGCCGCTAACGCTGGCGGCGTATCAGTTTCTGGACTCGAAATGGCCCAGAACTCGCAGAAACAAAACTGGACCGCAGAAGAAGTCGACAACAAGCTCAAAAACATCATGGCCGATATCCATAGCCAGTGTGTAGAGCACGGCACTCAGCCCGACGGATATATTAACTACGTCAAAGGCGCCAACACAGCCGCCTTCCTCAAGGTTGCGAGAGCAATGCTTATGCAAGGCATAGTATAATATTTGCCTCAATATAATAACGTGCAGAGCCGGAATACACATGTCGGCTCTGCATATTTTTATATGCAAACCGTTATGTTTCAATATACTCATAAAAAACATGCAATTTTCTTCATAAAATTATTTGAGAAATATTTTGGAGAAACAAAAACTTTGCGTAACTTTGCAACCGCAAAAGGGAAACAACGAGTTCCCTTCCGCAATAGAAACTTGAAAGCGATGCCTCTTTAGCTCAGTTGGCCAGAGCACGTGATTTGTAATCTCGGGGTCGTTGGTTCGAATCCGACAAGAGGCTCAAAAAGGGCGAATACCAGAGTGGCCAAATGGGGCAGACTGTAAATCTGCTGGTTTATACCTTCGGTGGTTCGAATCCATCTTCGCCCACAA
>CAMWQZ010000145.1 GCA_947176515.1 uncultured Bacteroidales bacterium
CTACACGCGTAAGATCGTCGGCAGCGTCAGTTTTGTATAAGAGACAGGCGGTGTAGTCTTCACCACTGACCTTCAGGCAAAGAGCCTGCACGGGCATAGTGAGCACAGGGTCTGACGGCAGGTCTTTATCTGCACACGATGAGCATAAGACGCTGAATATAAATATAGCTGATATAGATTCTTTAAGTATTTTCATAGAGGTGGTTTTAACGGTTATAACCGGGATTTTGAGATACGCCCAACATTATAGCGAGCTGGTCATTGGGCTTGGGTAAAAGATAATTGTTATCGCTGATGGCTGACGACGGATAGTAGCTTTTTACTACATCTGCCACAATATGACGGCGGCAGAGGTCAAACCATCGGTTACATTCAAATGCCAATTCCCAATTGCGCTCGTCAAGCACGGCTTTATCAAAGGACTCGGCTGAAAGTGACCCTACTGGCTCCAGTCCTGCTCGCTGACGCACCCGGTTAAGCGCATCATAAGCTTTAGCTGATGGAGCGCCTTCGGCAAGATTTGCTGCTTCGGCGTAGATAAGGAGCACATCAGCATAACGCAACATGCAATAGAAGCCGTCGGCGAGGTTTGCCACGCTCGAACCGTAGTAACCACCCGACTTTGGACCGCCGTCGCGCAGTTTGCTGATATATGGCTCGGCAATGTCAGCTTCGCGCCATGTCGACCCATCATTGAATGTCAGATAGAATGTCCCGTCGAAGCGTGAGCCACCCGGGAAAGTATCCATGAAGCGAGAGTCGCTTGTCCAGTCTGCCCAGCCGCCTTCGACGGTCGGCCTAACGGCGCGGTTGATATATCCGCCGCTACCGTTATCGCTGCTTGCATACAGAGTGAAGATAAACTCTCCGTTAGTGTATCGCTCATCAAATAACCAGAGATTAAGGAACTGTGGATTTAGAGTGTAGCAGCCGGAATTAATAACAATTTCGGCCTTGTCGCGCGCCGAAGCGTAGAGCTCGCTGCGATTAAGCGGAAATCCTGCCATTGTCAGATAAACTTTAGCCAATAACGCCGAGGCTGCGATATTTGACGGCTTCGACGGGTTTTCAACCTTGTCGGGCAACAGCGATTCGGCGTCTAAGAGGTCTTTGACGATGAAATCGTAAATGTCTGCCACCGGTGACTGGCGTTCCTGGGTAGCGTTTGACTGATTGTCCTCAGTAAGGATAGGAATCTCTCCAAACCAGCGAACCATGTTAAAGTAAGACAGCGCTCTGAGGAAATGGGCTTCACCGGCGATTGGCGCAAGAAGCGACGGATCGAGTTTTGTGTTCTGTGCTACAAGGGCTATTAACGTGTTACATGCGCTGATTGACGCATACGAATTGTTCCATAGCACATCGGTTACTTCGTCTGGATTGCTGACGGTCGTGATATCGGCTATCTCAAACCCTCTCCATCGCGCCACCGAATTGACATTGACATCCTCGCCTCCTGCGGTCGCTACATAAGGGGCGTCAGAACCATAGATGGCATATAACGGTGTGTAGGCTCCAGCCACGAAGCTGTTAAAGTCTGTAATATTGTTAAAAAACTTATCTGTTGTCGGCTGGCCGGTCAGGTCTTCGTCAAGTGCGCCGCAAGAATAAAACAGCGGTGCGGCTACGATAGCCAGCATAAATATTTTAGACTGAATATAATTCATAGGACTAATGTTTTTAGAATGTTAGATCAAGGCCGATTGACCAGCTTTTAGCTGACGGATAAATGCCACGGTCGATGCCGGCGCCATATGCGTCCATGCCCATTGAAGCCTCTGGGTCATAGCCTGAATAATTTGTCAGAGTGAACAGGTTGGTTGCGCTGACTGACACCCTCACTTGGCTGAAATGGATTTTTCGAAGTGCTGAAGCCGGAAGCGAATAGCCGAGTGTCAGGTTTTTCAAGCGGAAATAGCTGCCATCCTCGACCCATCGCGAAGAGTTGACATATTCATTGGCGGTAAATGACGGCACATTAGTCTGATGTTCAGGAGTCCAGTGTTCTGCCATGACTGTGCTCGTCGGGAACGCTCCGCCGCCCGTATAATTCTCGCGGCGCACACGGTTCTGATTATACACGTCGTTACCATACACGCCCTGAAAAAAGACATTCAGGTCAAAGTTACGATAATGGAAGGTATTGTTTAGACCGTAGGTGAATTTAGGCTGGGCATTGCCGATGATACCTATATCATTTTTATCAATCACTCCGTCGCGGTTCACATCTACATATTTTGCGTCGCCTGGTTTCGCTCCGTAGACCGCGGCGATAGAGCGCTCCTCGCTTTTCCATACGCCGGCATACTGATAGCCGAGAAAAGTACCCATCGGTTGACCGACCATCTGCACATAACTGCCTACGAGACCGGGCATGTCGACGTTACCTGAATTGATAAGCGTATTGCTGAGTCCGTCGAGCGCTAAAATCTTGTTTCGGTTAAAGTTGATTGAATAATTGATATTCCAGTAGAAGTCACCGGTATTGACCGGTGTGCCGCCGAGTGCAAATTCCCAGCCGCGGTTCTGAACAGAGCCAACGTTTGTCAGCACAGATTCAACGCCCAAAGCTGACGGCACTGTGCGCCACATCAACAGGTCTTTAGTCTTCTTGGCGTAATACTCAGCCGTGAAAGTTATACGGTTGTTGAGGAGGCGGATGTCAACGCCTACATTGAACTCGCTTGTGCGCTCCCATTTTAGATTATTATTGCTTAGCTGCGATATGGCGAGTGTGGGATTGCCTTCTGCGTCAGTTCCGGGAAAAAATTTCATATGTGACGAATATGCCGGCACGGCTGCGTTACCCACCGTGCCATAGCTAAGACGTAGTTTCAACTCATTGACCGTGCGTCGCGCTGACTCCATAAAGTTTTCCTGTGCGATATTCCAGCCGCCTGAAACCGCCCAGAACCCATCCCATTTATTACCCGGCGCGAGCTGGCTCGCACCGTCGTAACGGAATGACGCGCTCAACATGTAGCGGTTATCGTATGCGTAGTTGGCTCTGACCATGCCTGACATCATCTTTGTTGCAGTCGATTCGAGCCAAGGTTTCTGGATGATTGTGCCGAAGTGCACACCTTGATAACCCATACCGACAGGTATGCCCTTGGCTGACGTCGATGTGCTGTTATATTTATCGGCAAGGTATTCAAATACGCCGGTCGCCCCTACATGGTGACGGCCAAAATCTTTGTCGAAATTAAGAATGGTTGTACTCTGGAGCGCCATATAGCTGCTCTGCGTCTTACTGCCGGCGATATCTTCGTCTGGTCCTTGATTATAGACCTGATTGTCAAACCATCCAGCCATGACGCTGTTTGAGCGATAGGCGAGCATCGTCGATAATTTAAGCCAGCTGGTGAAATTATATTCGGCTTGGAGCGCAATGTTAAATGTCGCGCGGTTATTATCTGTCACTATTTCGCGAGCAAGCCCCACAGGATTAAAGTCTGACACAGGTCCGACGCCTCCACCGGGCAAGCCATATAATCCATCGGAGGTATAGACCGGCTTGGTTGGGACCCACTTGAGTGCCGATGTAAGCGCTCCCTCGGTGTCGCCGCTATGATCAAGACTGTAGGCCGCAAATGTATTTAGCGAGATTGTAAGTCCCGGCATAGCCTCGGCCTTCATGTTGGCTCTAAGAGTGTACTCGTTGAAATCTGAATTGATTATTACGCCCTGATTGCAGTTGATGCCGCCGGCAATGTAGTATGACACATTTTTCTTAGCTCCGCTGATGCCGATGCTGTGAACCTGGCTGAATGAATTGCGAAATATTTTCTTCTGCCAGTTTACGCCCTCACCAAAATAGGCTATATCTGAAGGGTTGAAGAATAGATTTAGGCCGTTGTCATAGTGAGCTTCATTCATCAGAGTGGCATAGTCTGTGGCTGTTAGGGAGGGCAGTATCTTACCGACCTTTGAAAATTTGATATGGCCGTTGTAGGTTACCTGTGCGCGTTCATTGCGCCCTTCTTTGGTGGTGACAATGATAACGCCATTAGCGCCTCGCGACCCGTAGATTGAGAGTGCGGCGGCGTCTTTCAGCACTTCCATCGACTCAATCTGATTAGGGTTAAGACTGCCCAGACTTGCGTCTTGCACGCCGTCGATAATTACAAGTGGGTCATTGCCATATGTCAGAGAGTTGGCGCCACGGATACGGATTGACGTTGAGCCCGACGGGTCGCCGCTCGTGTTCTGCACCACAACGCCTGCCACACGACCTTGAAGAGCTTCTGCTGTGCTCGCTACCGGCGACATCTGGAGTTCTGACGCTTTAACCGATGATACCGAACCTGTGATGTCGCTCTTACGCTGTGTGCCGTAGCCTACTACGACGACTTCGTCGAGCAATGCCTTATCCTCGTCAAGCACAACCGACAGATGGCTTGAACTACCGACTTTCACAACCGTAGTGCCATAACCGACCGACGAGACAACGAGGTCTTTGCCTGACGGGATAGTCATTTCAAAATTTCCATCAAGGTCCGTAACCACGCCGGTTTTGGTACCGGCGATGAGGACTGATGCGCCAATCAGCGGCTCGCCTGATCCATCGACAATGGTGCCGGTGATTTTTCGCGTTTCAGACGGTGTTGCAGAGGGCTGCCCGGGAGTTTTCACTGGAAAAAGAAAAACATTTGTGCCCTTGATTCTAAAGTTGACTTCGTGAGTGTTAAATAAGTCTTTAAGCACAGTCTCAAGCTGTTGTTCGTCGGCATCGACAGTCACTTTACGCTTAGGGTCAATCACCTGGTCGGAGTAATTAAAGTTATAGCC
>CAMWQZ010000146.1 GCA_947176515.1 uncultured Bacteroidales bacterium
ATTTATTTTTTTTGCACCATTAAATTACTAATTATCAATGATATTACCAAAAGAATCGGCAACTTTTTCAAGCTGCCGATTCAATTTTTATTGCGGTTCTTATCCCGAACTCGCGTTAATAAATCTTTATCAACTCGCGCATTATTCAAAATTTATTACTAACTTCGCGAATAGTCACATAATTAACTCAAAATAATAGGAGATAGCTTATGAAATCTATTTACAATTTGTTAAAACTGGCTGCGCGCATAGTGCCTATTTCAGTTGTCCTCTTATTTATAATCGCAACATCTGCTTGTAAGCATAGTGATGATGAACCTAAAGATTTTTTAGCAGATGTAACTATTAATCCTGACGGTTCAACTTCTAACGGCTCAATTTTTATTCCTTCATCCGATGACTCATTTTATTTAGACTATGTCAAATATAAAATAGTCGAAAATCATCTCGAAGTCGTCGATGTAGATAAATTGGCATTAAAAAGAGATGTGACAATCTATTCACCAGTTACATATTTAGGAAAGACATATAATACACGTAAAATTTTAAGTAATGTTTTTTCTGGATGCAAAGACATTACTTCGATAATGATAGCAAATGATATTACGAGTATTGACCGAGGAGCATTTTCTGAGTGTTATTCGCTTAAAAAAATAACTCTTCCAAGTACCTTAACAAGAATAGGAAGCTTTGCTTTTGGTTGGTGTAACTCTCTTAGGGATATATCAATACCTGATAATGTAATTGTAATTGAACCTGAGGCATTTTCTCACTGCATTGCCTTGAAAACGATTAGATTATCAAATTCAGTCACGGAGATTAGTGAAAAGTGCTTTTATGAGTGTAATTCAATTGAAGAGATTGCAATTCCTGAAAGTATAACTGAAATAAATAATGGAGCGTTTTATGGATGCACATCATTAAAAAAAATAAATCTACCTAACGCTTTGACGCTGTTGAGCCATGAATGTTTCTATGGGTGTAAATCAATAGAAGAAATTATAATACCAGAAAATGTTAGGGTCTTAGGTTTTTCAGCTTTTTATGGTTGCACTTCATTAAAATCTATAACGTTACCTAACGCTATATCCGTGATTGATCACAGTTGTTTTTTTAATTGTTCTTCTCTTAAAAACATAAATCTTCATAACGAAGTCGCATACATACTTGAGCATGCATTTGATGGTTGTGTGAGCCTTAAAGATTTAGTTATACCAAATTCATGTGAATTAATCTTGGAGTATGCATTTGCTAACTGTCAATTGACAAATGTTGTATTACCAGCCTCATTGCATTATAAAGCTTATGTTAATGATATTTCGCAAAAAGTATTTTATAATTCTATAATTGAAAACGTTGAGGCTCATTTATCCCATTGGTCTGAAGACCAAATAAATAGTTTTTTCGAAGGCGCTGACATTACTAACTTAAAGATATATTAATGATATGCTTCGAGACCAAACTCCAAAATCATATCGACTTAGTGAGAGTCCGTTAAACCTTTGGCTCTCTGGTCAAAAAATATAAATGTGAACGTACAAAACAAAACCTTTGCGCCTTTGCGTGAGGTCTAATATCAAGTTATCTTCTGGGGAATTCGATAGTGAATCGGGTGAGGGAGTCGGAGTCGGTCTGGAGGCTGTAGCTACAGCGGTGGCGGCGGAGCACTTCGCGCACAAACGTCAGCCCTACACCTTGACCACTCGGCTTATCAGTGTAAAATGGGGTGAAAATTTTTAAGCTCTTTTCGGGCGAGATGCCTGCGCCATTGTCCGTGATGATGACGAGCAGGCCACCTTTCTCAGAGCGCGAAGTTGCGATAGTCACTTCTCCCGAATGGTCAGTCTGGGCAATACTCTCTACAGCGTTCTTGACAATGTTGACAAGACATTGTTCGATTAGCGGCGTGTCAGCCAGGCAAGTCGGAGCGTTGTCGCTAAGTTCAAAATTCAGGCGACAGCCTGACGGCATACATAAGCTTTCAAGGAATGGTCTGTTTCGCAAGATAAGGCGATTGATGTCACACGTTTGCATCATCGGCTCCGGAATCTTGACAACATCAGCCAACCGCGACACAAACTCACTCATTCCCAACGCCCTTTCGGAGCAGCTTTGCAGCAACTCGATGGTTTCGTCTGACGTGTCGATGATATCGGTTACAACATTAATCGACGATGCAATAGGCGCCACGGTGTTGTTGACCTCGTGGGCGATGATGCGGATTATTTTCTCATAAGCCGAGCGTTCAGCGTCAGCCATAGCGTCGCCAACATCCTCAATCAGAAAGAATTTATGCACCACTCCTTTGTCAACAAGATTCAGACACGAGCACTTGTATGTCGCGCCGTGGTCAGTGCGCATCAGCGTCGTGTCGCCAACGCTGAGCCTTGCAAGACATTCGCCGACGTTTCCCGGCAACGATTGCAGCCCCATGCCTGGCATATCGTCGAGCGATGTGTCAAATATCCTTGCGGCTGCTTGATTGGCTATGTAGATGCTATCGTCGAAGTTCATGATTATCACGCCGATGGGCGCACGGGCAATCAACAGATTTAGAAAGTGGGATTTCTCTTCAAACCATAATCGCTGCTCTTTGAGCATCGCAATCATTTTATTAAATGTATCGGCGATTTTGTCTACTTCGGGCTGTCCGACTTTGTTGAGCGTCGAGTTCCAGTCCTGACCTTTCAGCAGGTCGAGGCCGTCGCTGAGCGCCTGAATCGGGCGGTGGACTTTCCTATAAAAATATATAAGGTAGATGATATTAATTACTGTAAGCCCTTCGAGCACATAAAACGGCACACTGTCAGCGCTCACACCGAGGCTTAGCAGATAGCCCCATGACGATAGTTGCAATATGGCTGATATGACAAACAGTATTCTGAGATTCATCGGGTAGGGATGAGGTCGTTGAGGTCAAATTTTTCGATGCGTCGATAAAGTGCCTGACGGCTGATACCAAGCTCTGTCGCAGCGCGCGAGATATTGCCGTTACATCGTCTGAGCACTTCTATTATCCTCGTGCGCTCCGATTCTTCAAGGCTCGACTGCTGGGTTGCCGATGACATTTCGGGAGTCGCTACTTTTTCAAAATCGGCAGCTGTGAGTGCCTTTGTGCCGCTCACTAAAATCACGCGCTCAACAAGGTTTTTGAGCTCACGCAGATTGCCGGGAAATTGTCTTGACGCCAAAAAGTCAATAGCAGACTGGTCGATTATCGGCATGTCGACGCCATAGTTTGCCGACGCGAGTTTTGCGAAATGAGAAGCCAGCGCGCCGATGTCGCCGCGGCGGTGACGCAGTGGCGGCAGTTGAAGCGTCACAAGGTTTATGCGATAGAAGAGGTCTTCGCGGAAGGTCCGTTCGGCGACCATCGTCGGTAGGTCGGCGTTGGTAGCGCAGACCACACGGACGTCGACTTTGCGCGTTTTACTTGACCCGAGAGGCTCAAAGCGCTGTTCCTGAAGCACTCTCAGCAGTTTGACCTGACAACTCAGGTCGAGTTCGCCTATCTCGTCAAGAAAAATCGTGCCACCGTCAGCCGCCGCAAAGCGTCCGATGCGGTCAGATACGGCGTCGGTGAATGCCCCCTTGACGTGACCGAACATTTCGCTCTCAAAGAGCGATTGCGACATGCCTCCGAGGTTAACCTTGACAAACGGCTTGTTGCGGCGCGGACTATTGCGGTGGATGGCTTCGGCAATCAGTTCTTTGCCAGTGCCGCTCTCGCCTGTGATTAACACTGAGGCGTTGGTGGGCGCTATACGCGCCACAGTGTCGAGCACGCCGGTCAGCGCAGGGTCACGACCGATGATGCCGCAGCGGTCAAACGTCGATTGTCCCTCTTCGGGTTTATCCTTGTGTTTGCCCGATAATTCTAAAGCTGTCGATATAGTCTTTAATATCTGTCGGTTGTCCCACGGTTTTGTTATGAAGTCAAATGCTCCAAGCTTCATCCCTGCGACTGCAAGCTCGATACTTCCCCAGGCCGTCATGAGTATGATTGGCAGCTCGGGAGCAAAGATTTTCATCTGGCGCAACAATGTCAGCCCCTCCTCGCCCGTCGTGAAACGTGAGAAATTCATGTCGAGCATAACCACGTCAGGCAGTCCGCGGCGAATCTCGTCCATAGCCTCAGACGGAGTAGCCACAGCCTTATAGTCATGGCCGGCATGGCTTAGCAGCAATGACAGCGAGGCCCTTATAGCAGGATCATCATCAACAATGAGTATCATAACACACAAAGTTACAAAACAACTCCTACATTTTCAAAATTTTCTCTATATCGGCGTTGATGGGCTGCTCAGTTGCGAAATCCCAAAGCGTCAGGCTGCGCAGCTGATAGTAATAGTACCAGTATGAAAACAGCTCATTGAGATATTTGAGCCTGGCTGAGTCTTTGCTTGTCTGAGAGTCGTTGAGGTCGAGCGCCGAAATTTTGCCAATCATAAAAGTCTCGACGCTGCTGTCATAGCGCTTCATCGCCACTTCGTCGGCGCGGTGCGCTATAGCTAACTGCTCATTTTGGTTGTTGAAACGCTCCACAAGTATATATAGATTTTCACTGAACTCTGCGCGCTCCTTGCGCAGGCGGCTACGCACGAGTTCCTGATTGCTTTCGGCAACCTTCACTCGGCCTCGGCGCTTACCCCAGTCAAGGATAGGGATTGACATGCCGACTTGCACGACTTGGTTATCGTTGAGTGGGTCATAAGCTCCGTGAAAATCGCGGCCCGTACCAGTATAGCCAATCTGAGCGAAAAGGCTGATTTGA
>CAMWQZ010000147.1 GCA_947176515.1 uncultured Bacteroidales bacterium
CGTCAGATGTTTATATGAGTCAGATACTGATGTTCTTGCCTTCGCTTGGGATGTCTTTTAGCCAAGAGGAAAACGAACAGACTGATAATCAGCTCGCACCACCGTCAATCGACAGTTTAAAGATTGATAGTCTTGTCATAGCTGATAGTGTTGTCGTAGCGGACTCAATTCCCCGACTTTTAGAGGACCCCATCGAATCAACGCGCCCTACCCTTGACAGTTTACCGCCAAAACGCAGCCGTATTATCCGCGATAAGGTCGACCTTGAAACGGCAGTAGAATTCTCGTCAAGCGACTCGATGGTAATCGTTCGCCGTGACTCAGCTTTTATGTACGGTCAAAGCTCAGTTAGTTACGGCCAAATCAAGCTTGATGCGGCTCAAATTGAAATGGATCTCTCGGACAATACTGTCTACGCTGTCGGCCGTCCGGATTCGCTCGGCGAAATTGAGGGAAAACCAATTTTCAATGATAACGGCACTGAATATGAAGCAGCAGCCATGCGTTACAATATGTCGACCGAAAAAGGCTTCATAACCAATGTCGTGACCCAACAGGGCGAGGGATATCTCACTGGAGGCTCGACAAAGAAAGTGGCAGACGGAGCGTTTTACTCTGAAAACGGATTCTATACAACCTGTGACAACCACGACTGTCCGCACTTCGGCTTCCAGTTGACCAAGGCAAAAATTCGCCCAGGCAAAGACATTGTGACAGGTCCGGCATATATGGTGCTGGCCGGACTACCGCTGCCGTTGGCAGTGCCATTTGGTTACTTCCCATTTACTGACAGCTATTCATCGGGCGTCATAGTGCCGACGTTCGGCGATGACTATAACCGAGGTTTCTATCTCAGTAATGGCGGTTATTACTTTGCTATCAGCGACAATGTCGATGCGGCCATAACAGGTGAGGTTTATACCAAAGGTTCGTGGGGACTCCGCGCACAGTCTAATTATGTGAAACGATATAAATTTTCAGGTAATTTCAATCTCAGCTATCTGAAAACTATTTATGGCGAGAAAGGCGACCCCGACTATTCTACCCAGACTAACTTCCAGATTATCTGGAGCCACTCTCAGGACGCGAAATTTAACCCTAACATGAATCTTTCGGCAAGCGTCAACTTCTCTACGAGCGGTTATTCGCGTAACGACCTAAGTTCATATTATTCGCCTTCATTCACCGAGAACACCAAGAGCTCTACTGTCAATATGACCTACAGAATACCAAATTCCAAATGGTCATTCTCCACTACCCTCAACGTTTCGCAGCGCACCCAAGACTCGACACTGGCAGTGTCGTTCCCTAACCTGACAATTTCGATGTCTCAACTCTATCCATTTAAACGCAAAAAGCGCGCAGGCGATGAAAAATGGTATGAAAAGATAAAATTGTCATACTCAGGTCAGTTCCAAAACTCATTGACTGCAAAGCAAAATGTCTTTTTTAAGAAAAGCTTGATAAAGGACTGGCGTAACGGTATGCGTCATGAAATACCAATCTCAGCTACATTTAACGCATTTAATTACATCAATATAACTCCCTCGCTTCGCATAACCGACCGTATGTACACTCGCAAAGTGCGTCGCCATTGGGATGAAATGCGAGGAATCGAAGTCTGCGATACCAATTACAGCTTCTACAACGTCTATGATTTCATGACCTCTGTCTCTCTCGACACCAAGCTCTATGGTTTCTTCCAGCCACTTGGTTTCTTAGGAAAGAAAGTCAAGATGATTCGCCATGTGCTGACACCATCCGTCTCTTTTAACTTCTCTCCTGATTTTGGCTCTCCATTTTTTGGATATTACGGACAATATCAATATCTGGGGACTAATGGCGAGACACTCGTAAAGCGTTACAACTACTTCCCGAATGCGCTATATGGTGTTCCAGGCGAAGGCAAGACGGGCTCAATCAGTTATTCACTGGGTAATAACCTTGAAATGAAAGTGAGAAGTGATAACGATTCTATCGGAGAAAAAAAGATTTCGCTTATCGAAAATCTCTCACTATCGCAGAGCTACAATCTCGCAGCTGACTCAATGAACTGGAGCGATATCAACTCGTCGATACTAATACGCGTGACAAAGGGCTTCAACCTTAACCTGTCGGCGGTGTGGGATGTCTACACATATAAGCTAAACTCGTATGGCAACCCTGTCAGAGTGAACATCCCTCGCTGGAAAGCAGGAAAAGGCATAGGACGCTTGCGCTCAACGGGTACATCGTTCAGCTATACATTTAATAAAGATACTTTCCGCAAAAAGAAAGACAATAAGAAAACTAACGACAAGAATCAGAGCGACGATGAATTGACCGGCGAACAATACAGTCGTAATCAGCGTGACCAACAAAACTCTAATAATGGTTCAGGCGACTTTGATGCTGACGGGTATATGAAATGGTCTGTGCCGTGGAGTCTGTCAGTGAACTACTCTATCGGCTACTCTTATGGAGCGTTCAATAAGAAAAAGTTGGAATATGACTCGAGAATAACCCAAAACCTAAGTTTTTCGGGTAATATTCAGCCTACCAAGAACTGGAACTTTTCGTTCTCGGCATCATACAATTTCGACACCCATAAGCTTGCATATATGAACTGCAACATAGGTCGCGACTTGCATTGCTTCACGATGAACGCAAGTTTTGTACCTGTCGGGCCATACAAGAGCTACAACTTCCATATATCAGTGAAGTCATCGCTGCTCAGTGACCTCAAATACGACAAACGTTCATCTCGTACAAACGGTATAGTCTGGTATTAAGTAAGTTTCAACATTTAGCTTATATCAAACGTCGGACAGATATTGCAATCTTCAAACTTACTCATCAGTCATTATGGAACCCCATAACTCCATCTTCGAAAGTCTAAATCTTACGAAAATCAGCCTCGAATTTTAATATAAACTAATTATCGAAACTTACTTAATTATGAAATTTATATCATGGAATGTCAACGGCCTGAGAGCCGTGTGTGGCAAAGGTTTTGATGAGATTTTCTCAGACCTCAACGCTGATTTTTTCTGTCTGCAGGAAACCAAATTGAGTCCGGGCATACCTGTGCCTGAATTTGAAGGCTATCACTCATACTGGAATCTCGCCGAAAAGAAAGGTTATTCAGGGACAGCGATATACACACGTCACGAACCTAAATCAGTAAGCTATGGCATAGGGCATGACATCCATGACCATGAAGGACGCGTGATAACGCTCGATATGGGTGAGTTTTATCTCGTAACTGTTTACACGCCCAACTCTCAGGATCAGTTAATGCGCCTTGACTATCGTATGGAATGGGAAAAAGCTTTCCGCGATTATCTCGTCAGCCTTGATAAAATGAAACCCGTGATTGTATGTGGCGACATGAACGTAGCGCATAAAGAAATCGACCTCAAAAATCCTAAAACCAACCGCCGCAACGCAGGCTTCACAGACGAGGAACGCGGTGAATTTTCAAAATTACTTGATGCCGGGTTTGTTGATACGTTCCGTCAGATTCATCCAGATTTGACCGATGCTTATTCCTGGTGGAGCTACCGTATGAGAGCTCGCGAGAAGAACGTCGGTTGGCGTATCGATTATTTTGTAGTATCTGAACGCCTCACTCCAAAAATCGAAAATGCCAATATACGTGCTGACATCTACGGCTCAGACCACTGCCCTGTAGAACTCGACCTCGCACTATAATTCTGAATTCAACACTAAACAGCAACGCCAATTTGTCAGAGCTGACAAATTGGCGTTGCTGTTTATACTTATATTGTGTGGGATTAATCACCCATTGTACGGAGAAGCTCGTCGTTGTCGCGAGTGCGCTCCATACGATCCTTGATAAATTCCATGGCCTCGATAGAATTGCGATCAGAGAGGAAACGACGGAGAATCCACATGCGGTTAAGAGTTTCTGCGCGGAGCAGCAAGTCGTCGCGACGAGTGCTCGACGCCATGATGTCGACAGCCGGGAATACTCGTTTATTAGATAACTTGCGGTCGAGCTGCAACTCCATGTTTCCAGTGCCCTTGAACTCTTCGAAGATGACTTCGTCCATTTTCGAGCTTGTCTCAGTGAGGGCGGTTGCAATAATAGTAAGAGAACCCCCACCCTCGATATTACGCGCTGCTCCGAAGAAGCGTTTAGGCTTCTGAAGAGCGTTGGCATCGACACCGCCCGACAGAATCTTGCCAGAGGCCGGAGAAACTGTGTTAAACGCACGGGCAAGACGAGTAATCGAGTCAAGGAGTATCACTACATCGTGGCCGCACTCAACCATACGTTTAGCTTTTTCAAGTACGATTCCGGCAATCTTGACATGGCGGTCAGCTGGCTCATCGAAAGTTGAAGCTATAACTTCTGCATTAACGCTTCGCATCATGTCGGTCACTTCTTCAGGGCGTTCGTCAATCAGTAGAATCATGATGTAAGTCTCAGGATGATTCTCGGCAATGGCGTTTGCAATGTCCTTTAAAAGTATAGTCTTACCAGTCTTAGGTGGAGCTACAATCAGACCACGCTGACCTTTGCCTATAGGAGCAAACATGTCAACAACACGTGTCGACAGATTGCAGGTCTGTCCACTGGTGAGATCAAACTTCTCGTCTGGGAAAAGAGGGGTAAGATGTTCAAACGGCACACGGTCGCGAATGAAGTCAAGCGAGCGGCCATTGACACTGCGCACTGATGACAAGGGGAAATATTTTTCACCTTCGCGCGGCGGCCGAACGGTAGCCTCGCCAACGTCGCCAGTCTTTAGCCC
>CAMWQZ010000148.1 GCA_947176515.1 uncultured Bacteroidales bacterium
ATGGTATGCCGTCGACATTAAAGCGCGATGAAATTGCTTTGTCTTGCTCTTCATTCAGGCGATAGTGAAGCCCTTTGATATCGGGTATCATGCTGAGATATTTGGTCATGGGTGATGATTCGTCGGCGATATAAATCCACACGATGTCATCGTCGGCGAGTTCGCCAGATTTGAGTGGTTCGTTGGCTTTAAGCGCGTTTCGGCAAGGACCGCACCATGTGTTCCAGAGGTCTACAACAACAACTTTACCAAGATGAGGAGCAACTATAGCATCAAAAACTTTATCAGCTGGGACATCGGGTGTCTGCTCAACGAGGTTCTGCTCTTTCAATTTTTCTGTGAGGCGAACGCCGCGTTGATACATCGAGTCGCAAGCCTGTGCATAGAAGGGATTGCTAAGAGTGCGAAGTGTGTCGAGGTCAGCAGGCGTGAGTGTTAACGCTTCAGCTTTTGCTGCAATCTGTTCAAATAAGCCGATTGATTTGCTCAAATCGTTTGACGCACCGAAAGGAGTCCAGTCCTTGCGTCCTAAGTTGCGACCTGCCAAAAGTAGTTTTGGGTCTGATGGATCGACAATTTCGACTGCCTTTTTGAAGTGTTCGTCAGTAAGGACACCCTTTATTGAGTCAACTGGAGCACCTTCTCTCCACGAATTATATGTTGCGCAATAATTATGCGTAAGGAGACTGCGATATTCAGCGATGGCTTGGATAAAATTATTGTCTAAGTAGAGTTGAGCAAACTCCTTGGCAACTTCAGGCATATCAGATGCGGCAATAGAGTCGCTGTTGGCGCGATATTTAGAGAGGACCATGTCGAAGTATTCGTCACCGGTCATGTGATAGTCGGCGAAATCGCCTGAGTAGAGGTTAAAGAAATATTTTCCCAAACTGGTCGAATTAACAATGGTGGCAAAGTCAGAATACTTGCCATCAGAGTAAGTCCATTGATTAGCAGTTGGTTTGAAGTTATCGCGATGACGCATTGCATTTGCGCCCGATCGGTTCATATCGAGGTAAATATTAACTGTCTCACCTGGGTTTACCCATAAATTTGAGAAACTCAAATTTCCGTTGTCATAAAGTGGGATTAATTGTGCAGTGCCGTACTGATTAAATTTGATTACAGCATTTCCTTCTTCGTCGACTTTAAATGGCAGCTGTTCCTGCTTGCCGTACATTGTGTTGACTAAGAGAGACCAATCGTTTTTATAGACCGGGCGATTGTTTAGCAGGTGAATGTTGACGGTTGTCTCGCCAATTTCAAATACTGGCTCAGGCATAGAGACATTGCGCGGCTCTTTTTTTAATTCGGCAGGCAGTCCTTCGGGGTATGCTGGCGGAGTGGAGCGAGTGAGGTCTACATCCCAAAATTGGAAAGCACGTTCACCGTCGCCTTCAATAAAGTCGAATTTTTTAGTTGATAATGGGAGTGGTTCGAAAGTCAGTGTGAACTGAGCTTCACCGCTTTCGGGCATGTAGAACTCTTTATCGAGTTCAATACCTTCGGCTGAGATAAGTGCGTAGCGTTTGCCATCGGCTTCCAGACGGGTGTCGGACGCAATACGTATCCACCAGTTTGGGGTATAGTAGGCGTTGATGGTGAGTATGGTCGAGCTGTCATTAAGATTAACAGACGCAATATCCAGCGTTGTTGTGTTACCTGCTGAAATCAGGGGGTTCTCGATTGTCCGAGGCTTGTCACTGCATGATATGCAGGCAACGGACGCGAATAGCGTCAAAGCTATTAGAAATAAGTTTTTCTTCATGAAATCAATGGTTTATGTTAGATACTGCGCAAAGATACGCAAAAATCTGACATAAACCAAAGATTAATATGCAGTTAATCCTTCGTGCCGAAAGTTTCTTCGAGTTTGGGATTTACAGGACCGAAAATACAACGTTCGAACTTTGTCTTGTAGAGTTCGAAGCATTTATTGCAGCGGATGCAACGCGACTTTTCGAGATTCTCGTCGCGCATTTTCACAATGAAGTCGGGCTGGGTGAGCAGCGTGCGTCCCATGGCTGCCATGTCAACAGCTTCGAGAGTGCGGTCGATTGTTTCGCGTGAATATATGCCTCCTACGAGTGCAACGGTCAGTTGTGGCAGAGCTTTTTTTACAGCCTCGGCATAGTCAATGAAATAGCATTGAGCGTCTTTAGGCTGTTTTGCAAAGCTCATGCCGCTCACATCGAGCAAGTCGATTCCGGCATCGTAAAGATTCTTGGCGTAATCTATAAGCATGTCAAGGTCATCGATTCCGGGAAGGGTATTATGAGCGTTGACTTTTACAAATATGCCGAACGAATCGCCACAGCGTTGACGTATGCCACGCACAATGTCGGTGACGATGCTTATGCGGCCGGCGGCGTCTACGCCATATCGGTCAGTGCGCCGGTTGAGGTCGGCGTTGAGCACCGAAGCGAGTAGGTACCAGTGTGCGGCGTGGATTTCAACGGCGTCAAATCCTGCTTTCTGTGCTCTGACCGCACCGTCAATCATCCACTCGGCAATGCGTGTCATCTCGTCAGTCGTTAGCTCATTGAAGTCAATAGGGTTAAGGCCGCGCGGACCGGCATGGGATATCTGAGCTACGGCAAGTGCGCCATACTGATGGATTTTTTCAGGGATACGTTTCAGTCCTTCGATGAATGAATCATTGCCGATAGCGAGTTGCACGATGTCTGCGCGATTAGCGAGGTCCGGGTCTACGCTTAGATGGCCTGTGATAATCGTTCCTACTTCATTGCGCGCCAGAGCGTCATACATTTCAATCTGGGCGTCGCTGACTGTAGCGTCGCGATTGCCGAGATGGTCGTTGGTCGCACTTCTGATAATGCGGTTTTTAGCTGTGAGAGAGTCGCTGATTTTTATTGGTGAAAATGGAGATGTCATATTTACTGATGAATGAATTAATCTTTATCTTTACAACCAAGAGCGGCTATTAAAAGTTCGCCCCGATACCATAACTATGACATCGGGGCAAAAATCTTTGATGAATGTCTTATCAGACAATTAGCGTAAGCGGTCGTAGCTGCGGAGTTTACGCCAGTCGCTTTTCATGAAGCGGTAGGCGCCAAGAGCAAGGATAAGAGTTATGACAAGCAGGACAAGTCCGCCGAAAACCACGAAGTTTGCACCTGGATAAGCATTGTAGATGACAAAAAATCCAGTCACAATTGTAGCCACGATAAGGACGATTGAGAGGAGGGTGACTGTCATCTGGCGCTTGAGATTCTTATACATAAAAATCGAAATGAAAAGCAAAACTGCCACAAGCAGCGCAACAGTCAGAAGCACTGGAGCGTCTTTGACATATACGGCAGAAAGAGATTCGGCAGAACTGTCAGCGCTGTAGGTAGCGATAGGAGTGCAGCAGAAGATTGCCATTAACACAACGGCGAGGAGGAGGAGAACTGATTGCCAACGTTGGATTACCATAATTGAGTGTGGGGTTATTTGATGAATGATATTAATAATTTATTGTTTGAGACTATAGATGATTGCGTCAATAACCAATGGCATTTCGTCGATATTGATGCCGGCTAAAGACAGATATTTGGCGTCTGAGCGTATTGTTTCAATTAGCTTATCGGCAGATGAGCGTTCGGCTGAGAGACGGTAATAATTGATAGCTTCGCCCAACCGACGCTGAGCCCATGCGAGGTGACCGAAGTTAAGCAAGTCATCAGCAGTAGGGTCAGAAGCGATTATGCGGTCATAGTATGCTTGCGCTTCACTAAACTGCCGGTTGATAAATAATGCCCAAGCGAGCGGTCGCAACGGTTTGACGCTCTCTGGATTGATAAATTCAGCTTTATGAAGTTGATTGATTGCAGCATTATAATCTTCGGCAAGGATATAGAGGCGGCCAAGATTGACGGCGATATTCAAGTCATCGGGCTGAAGTTTGGCAAGACGCTGTGTCACAGAAATTGCTGAAGCGTATTGTCCCAGTCGACGGTAGGCTGATGCAAGGTGTTTAAGATTCCAGATATTGGAGCCGTCGAGCAAGTCTGCTTGCTCGTAATATGACGTTGCGGCATCAAGATTTCCAAGCTTCTCACAGCAGAATCCAAGTTTCTGGTATCGGGCTGCTTCGGGGACTGAAATTTCATCAATCTGTAAGAAAATGCGGCGAGCATAATCATAGAGGCCGATTTTGAAATAAAATTCTCCAAGCGACAGCAGTGATTCCTCGTTGTTGAATCCATCAGCAAGGGATGATATATCAATGGGATTGGCAACGTGTGAGAAGGGATTATAGAAGTCGCCTTTGCGCCGGAACAGATGATAGAAGCGATAAAGCGAATGAACGTAATTATTGATTTCTGTCTTGCGGTCAACCGGATGGTTTCCTCTGTCGACTGAGGCTAACATTTCAGAAATTTCGCTTTGCTGATTGTTGAGTTGCGCCATCATCATTGATCGCTGCGACTCAGGCATCATCGACAAAGATAGCGCCATCGAATATTTATCGCTGTCGCAGACAAACGGCGCGGCTGAAATCATGGCTGCTATCGGCGAGCCTTCACCACCGAAACCGGCAACAGCACTATGGTCAGGGTCATATGGCATGAACCAATTGGCAACTTCGTTGAAGAAGGGGAATTGCTTAAGAGCCGAGAACGTTGTCATAAACACATCTGCGCCTTCTTGTTGCAATTCGCCGAGTTCTTTTAAGTTGTTACGGATTTTTTCGTCTGACAGGAGGTCTTCCCATTCAGGATTTGTAT
>CAMWQZ010000149.1 GCA_947176515.1 uncultured Bacteroidales bacterium
GCAGTAGACTGAGTGACGATAAATCGGGCGCAGTCGTTGAATAGAGCGTCACGTTTGCTCGGGTCATTGGCCTCGGTCGGAGCACCACCTTCCATTTGAGGCTCAGGTAGGAGGTAGGCTGACTCGTAGCCAATCTGATTATTGATATGATCAGTGATTTCGTCAATTTCGGGGGTGTCGATAAACGCACACTGCACACGCTCGATGTTGCCATTGGTCAAGAAGAGCATGTCGCCACGACCGATAAGCTGGTTTGCGCCCGGACGGTCAAGGATGGTCTTACTATCGACCATTGACATAACGCGGAAAGCAATACGACCAGGGAAGTTATTCTTAATCATACCGCTGATTACATCGGCTGACGGACGCTGAGTAGCGATGATAATGTGCATGCCGGCAGCGCGGCCTTTTTGGGCGATACGGGCAATGTGCATCGGCACTTCCTTGCCGCCAACCATGATAAGGTCGGCAAACTCGTCAACAATAGTAACGAGATAAGGCATGTATTTGTGACCATTTTCCGGGTTGAGGCCGTGATTGCAGAATTTGCGGTTGTATTCTTCAACTGAGCGGACGTTGGCCTTACTCATAAGTAAGTAACGGTTGTCCATTTCAACGCAAAGCGAGCTGAGGGTGCCTGGGACTTTCATCGGATCGGTGATGATTGGCTCTTCTTCGTCGGGCAGTTTGGCGAGGAAGTGGCGCTCGATTTTGCGATATGCAGCAAATTCGACCATCTTCGGATCGATAAACACGAACTTAAGCTCAGAAGGATGCTTAGCATAGAGAAGCGAAGCGATAATACAATTCAAGCCGACAGACTTACCCTGGCCTGTAGCGCCAGCAACGAGCAAGTGAGGCATCTTCGCGAGGTCCTGGATGAAGATATCGTTAGAAATCGTAGCACCCATAGCCATCGGTAATCTCATTTTCTGGCAAGCCTCGGCAAATTTCTTTGAACCGATAATGGAGCGAATTGAGACTGTTTTGGGGTCACGGTTAGGAACTTCGATACCTACGGTACCAGCGCCGGGTATAGGTGCAATGATACGAATGCCGAGGGCTGCAAGGCTAAGAGCAATATCGTTTTCAAGACGTTGAATCTGAGCAATGCGCACACCTTCCGCCGGCACGATTTCGTAAAGGGTGACCGTCGGTCCGATTGTTGCTTCTATTCGTTGTATTGGGATTTTATAGTCAAGAAGAGTCTTGACGATAAGATCCTTGTTCTTTTGCTGTTCCTCTGGGTCAATCAGTGTGCCTGAAGGACGATCCTCGAGCAAATCAAGACCTGGGAAAACATAGCGCGATAAGTCGGCGCGAGGGTCATATGGAAGCGCGTCAGTAGGATTAGGCTTAACAGCGGTAGCAGGCGCACCCGTCAATTCACTTTCGAGAGTCTCTGTCTCTTTGATTGTAAATGTCGGACCGGCTTCTGCCACTGGAGCGGTCGCATCTGGGGTCTGGGCGACTGTGTCAAGACTGACAGCCGCGGCGCTTCGGGCGTTGCTGTCACCAATATCGGCGAGGGTAGTAGTCACTTCTTCTTCATCTTCGTCAATCTTGATGAGATTGTCAGCGAGCGCGCTGCTGGCTGCAAAAGGCGTCTGGGCTTCTGAATCATCGACAAATATTACCTCGTCAGTGGCTGCCACGGGCTGAATATCAGTTGATACGCCAATTTCATCAAGTGAGATTGGTTTGAAGGTCTCTGGTTCGCTGTCTTCTGCATCAACGTGTTTGCGCTTAGGAATTAATTCCATAAGCTTTCTCCACAAGAATGTCAGAGGTTTAAGATAAATTGCTACAAGGACTCCGACCAAGGCTATTGTTACAGCGAGAGCTAAAGGCCAACTACCGATATGCATCAGCCAAAGATTGACATATCGGCCATGAACTCCACCCCAATGGATGAAACTTGTGCTCGAAAGAGTGAGGAAGCCAATTATTATAGAAAGAGCAATTGCACTGAACAGACATTTGAAAGTCAATGACCAGAATCGGCATTTGATGACTCCAAGCAGGCTTAGGCCAAGTGTGGCGACATAATATACAAGTACAAACGCACCAATGCCGAGGCCTTCGGTCATCAGAACGTGAGAGAGCCACGCGCCGAACGCGCCTCCTGCGTTTTGAACGTTTTCATTGGCAATTTCACCCACTGAGCCACCGCTGGCGACGATACTTTGGTCGGCGGCACCGTTTTTAAGATGTGAGACAGTGGATATTGCCATGACAAATGCCATGGCTACAAGAATGATGCCAAGTGCAATATGAGTGCGATGGTCTTTTATAAAGCCCTTGAAGGAGCCATTTTGTTTGCGTCGCGGAGCGCTCTGTGGACGCTTGTTGCCTGAAGGAGCTGTACGCCGCGTAGCTTTAGTTTGTGTTCGGGTTGCCATTTAATAGTGAAAATGAGAAAAGAGTAGAGTGATAAAGATTTGGAAATCAAGCAAGGGTCAACTGACGGATTACTTCAGTCGGATTAGCAGCACTGAAAACGGTATTGCCGGCAACGACGATATCAGCTCCAGCAGCGGCTACTTTCGGAGCATTGTCAAGAGTGATGCCACCATCGATTTCAATGAGAGCAGAAGACCCTGTCTCAGCGATAAGTTGACGTAAGCGACCTATTTTACCGATTGTCGACTCGATGAACTTCTGCCCACCGAAGCCAGGGTCAACACTCATGAGCAAGACCATGTGAAGGTCGGCAATGATGTCGCGCAGCGTTTCGACGGGCGTTGCAGGGTTGAGGGTGACTGCCGGTTTCATGCCGGCATCGCGAATGGCTGCGACAGTGCGGTGAAGGTGAGTACATGCTTCTTGATGAACATTCATTATTTCAGCGCCGCAGTCGCGGACCTGCGAGATATAACGCTGAGGGTCGACTATCATCAGATGAACGTCGAGGGGCTTTGTAGCGATTTTGCTGACAGCTTTAATGACAGGGAATCCGAATGATATGTTGGGGACAAAGACTCCGTCCATCACATCAATGTGAATAAGACCAGCAGCGCTGTCGTTGACCATTTGAGTATCGCGGCCGAGGTTATTGAAGTCGGCTGAAAGTATAGAGGGGGCTACAATCATTTTATATCTATTTGTGAGTCGTTTATAATCGGAACAATAATCATCAGAAATCTTTATTATGCTGCAGTTGATTTTTTAGGCTTGAAAGCGTTCCAAGCGATGAATAGCACGCACAGCAAAAGGAGGATGAGACCGCCGATTGAAAGATAACTATTATATTTTTCAACCGATTCAAAAAGGCTGTCGATGCTGACGCTCTTGGCAAGGAACCAGCCAAGCAGTGCGAGAATAGCATTCCAGACCATTGCACCGAGGCCAGTAAAGATGATAAACATCCAGATATTCATCTTAGAAAGTCCTGCCGGAATGGAAATCAGCTGACGCACAGCCGGAATAAGACGGCCAACAAAAGTAGAAATTGCACCATGACGGTCAAAATAAGCTTCGGCTTTGTCAACCTTGGCGCGGTCAATCAGGCAAGCGTGCCCGATGCGAGAATCTGCAAAACGATAGACAATAGGACGTCCAATCCAAAGTGAGAGGCCATAGTTGATAAGGGCACCCACAATGGCTCCGGCAGTAGCAACGAGGACCACAGCGAAGATGTTGATGTCGGGAATGGCTATGCTTTGTCCGTGGAAAGTCAGACTACGGGTTGTCTGACAAGCAAGATAAGCAGCTGGCGGAACAATAATTTCAGATGGAAAAGGAATAAACGAGCTCTCAATTACCATGAAGAGAAAAACATAAAAATAGCTCATGTTGGTAACTATAATCTCGAAATAATGAGAGGCGTCGAAAAGCGACAATGAAATGAATAGATCAGTCATTTTAGTGTTTGCAAATTGGATTTGATATCACATATAAACTCGTATTGCAAATTTACAAACATTATCCGGCTCAACCAAAATAAACAGTCCCCTTTGCAAATAAAAAATCAGCCGACGTATTTAAATTACGTCGGCTGATGATATGAAGTGTTATGTAAGATAGAGTTTATCTTGCTTTGCTTAAGATGATGTTGAAATCCCCGACATCAGGGATGCTTTCAGCTTCGAGACTTAGGAAATCACCTTGTATCTCTAATTTAGCATTCTGAATGGCTGATTTACAAGTGTCATTAACTGTGCCATACATAAACGCTAAAGAACCTTTCGGTCCGCTCATAGCCACGATTAGGATATCGTTGCTACCTTTATCATTGGGCTCAGTATATACAAATGCTGCAACATTATTATTGTTTCCACCATTAATCATAGATGTAAGAGGCACTTTGTTGAGAACCGTGAAAGCTTTGGTTGCCGATTCGTAAATCTGGCTGGCGTTAAGATTATAGCCTGCCGCAATCGTGCCGTTTTCTACGAAATCGCTGATAACAGGAAGATTGTAGTCAGGCGTGGTGACAGTAATATTAGGGAGCTTAGAAAGTTCATCGAAAGCGTCTTTCAAACTTATTGTCGATGTATCGCACTTTTCAGTTGCAACTGAGTTGTTTGCAGTTTGTTGACACGATGTTGCTGTGATAGCTAATACAGCTAATAATGAGAAGAAAATCTTTTTCATTTTATTTCGTTTTTAGTTTATTGAGAAACAAGAAACGAAAGCGCTTTGTTCAGCATCACAAATGGTATGAACATTCAGGGCGTTACGTTATAAGTTATAATTTGTTCTCGCGTTCGGTGATTTCGGCATCAGTCATGGT
>CAMWQZ010000150.1 GCA_947176515.1 uncultured Bacteroidales bacterium
CGTCATTCAGATGGACACAAGGATTTTTTAGTTGCTAAAGCAACAGGCAATAAGGCAAATAATATGAGTAATGGAGTGAATCTTAATTTCAAGCACATGTTTGCTCAAATTGATATTAGGGTTAAATCAGATAACGATAAATACACTGTTAAGGCTGTTGGCGCAAAAATTGCAAATGTAAGAAGAAGAAAGCTGACATTTGACTTTGATAATGAGATGTGGGACTATGGGTCAAATATCCTTAGCCTATCTTCAGGTGTTCATGATAAAGATTCAACTTTTATAGCTGCAACAAGCACACCTCAGTCACTGGTAGAAGGTTCTGGTTATTTATTGCTACCTCCACAAACCTTGAAAAATTGGGATGTCATAAATGACGGAACAAATAGTAAGAATAAGAGTGGTTTAATAGTGCTGGACAGAGGTCAAATTTATCGAGGTGAAAAGTTAGTTTACCCTGATACAATCGGTTTACCTGAAAATATAAGAGAAATTAAAGCAAAAGGAGGTCAGATATCATTTCCTATTGGTGAAGATTTCACTTTTGAAGCTGGTAAGAGATATATTTTTACGATTGATCTCACCGATTTTTCGGGCTACTTTACACCAGGAGATGAAAATGCAGGTAAACCCATTCTTGGAAATCCAATTCAAGTGTCTTCTGTGTCTGTTACTGAGTGGGGAGTGGATAATTACCATCAAATCCCAGTTGACGAATAAATTACGTTATCTAAAAGTATATAGTATTAGAGAAATTATTTGTGGTGCGCGGCAGGTTTCTGTCGCGCTTTTTTGCTCATATTTTACCATTTAAATCGTTACTTCTAATTGGTTGGATGATGATTAGGCGGCGGGTGTTGTTGCGGTCTGTGATACCGATGACTCGTTTGTCACCGCCATCCTTGACACCTAATTTTGCACGTAGTACTTCGGCGCTCATCCCGAAATTTCTTGCCCCAACGTTAATTTGAGGATAATTGTGCTTAAACCGTTTAAGTATTTTCGAGCTGAAATCTAACACGGCCTCAACCTTGAAAATTTCGCCTGGGAAATCATCTACAAATTGAGTGGAATGATACAATCGGCAATTAGGATGAAAGCCTGACAGATTGAATCGGTGTGCTAAAAGTTTGTTTGCACCTAATTTCATAACAGCTGGGTAGGGTTCATAGAAATAATCTCCTATATCTGGTATCGTGTAGCGAGGGATAGGGGCAGCGTCTTCTTCTGGTTGCGTATATTTAAACTCAACTCGTTTATCTGCTCTAAGTGTCGTTCCTTCTATTATTGTAATGGCCTCTGCATTATCAAAATCTATTACAGCTAATAGCTCTTTACATTCAGTGGTATTGCCGAGAGATATGAGTCGTGAGCAGCTTCCCAAAGTTTCAAGAGTGTGATTAATGTCGAGCATTGGCGACATTTTCACAATAAGGCGACGACACATCTTTTTGAGTTCTGGCAACATTGCTACCACGTCAGGCTCGCAATCCGAGAGCGAAAAAATTCTACCTCCGTCAGCACTCCTTCGTGCTGGGTCTATAAAGGCCGAAGGATAGCTTTTTTCAGCCTTTGATACGATTGCACGGCAATCATCGCAGATTATAGAGAGATTGCAAATAGCGAGCTCTGACGCATTATAGCGTAGGGCATCAGCAAGCTCGGCTGAGCGCTCAACAGCTACAACTTCATTGCTCGCCTTCGCGCAATGAAATACGTCGATTCCAAGTCCAGAAGTCAAATCAATAAGCGGTTCCCCTGAGAAGATAAATTCGGCGTGATATGCTGCCAGAAGGTCTGAGGTCGACTGCTCTCCCGAAAGCTTAGTCGGGAAATAGAAACGTGGTGCAGCGCCAAGAGTCTCTGCTAATTTTTTTCCGAAACGTTTTCGACATTCTATCTGCCGTATTGCAGCGTCATAGACTGACGCATCGCTTGATGCGCAATATTTTAATCTTAGCTTGATTGGGTCATAATTAATATGCGCTTCCACCCAGGTCCAAAATTCGTTATCGCAGACCTTCATAAACTCACTTGTGTCATAAAACTAAAAATCTTGGAGTCGCATAAAGTGACCCCAAGATTTTTGATGATTTCAAATATTTTGAAATATTATTTACCGTTGATAGCAGCTACGCCGGGGAGTACTTTGCCTTCGATAGCTTCGAGGAGAGCACCACCACCAGTAGATACGTAAGAAACCTCGTCGGCTACACCGAACTTGTTCACGCAAGCTACTGAGTCACCACCACCAACGAGTGAGAATGCACCTTCTTTAGTAGCCTCTACAACTGCGTCAGCGATTGCACGGCTGCCTGCAGTGAAGTTATCAAATTCGAATACGCCGGCAGGACCGTTCCAAAGGATAGTCTTAGAACCCTTGATTGTATCAGCGAAGAGTTTGCGAGTCTCGGGGCCAGCATCGAGACCTTCCCATCCGTCAGGAATTTCCATTACTGAGCAAACCATTGTGTTAGCGTCATTGCTGAATGCGTCAGCAGCAACGCAGTCAGTGCCGAGAACGAGGTTTACACCCTTTTCCTGAGCTTTGCGGATGATATCGAGAGCGAGGTCGAGTTTGTCGTTTTCGCAGATTGAGTTACCAACGTTGCCGCCTTTAGCTTTAGCAAATGTATAAGTCATACCGCCACAGAGGATGAGATTATCAACCTTATCCATGAGGTTTTCGATAATACCAATCTTAGTTGAAACTTTCGAACCGCCCATGATAGCAGTGAACGGACGCTTGATATCGCTAAGGATGTTATCTACAGCCTTTACTTCTTTTTCCATGAGGTAGCCAAGCATCTTGTGGTCATCATCGAAATAGTCAGCAACAACAGCTGTTGAAGCGTGACGACGGTGAGCAGTACCGAACGCGTCATTTACATAAACATCAGCATAGCTTGCAAGCTTCTTAGCGAACTCTTTCTGACGCTCTTTCATTTCTTTCTTGGCTGCGTCATATGCAGGATCTTCTTTGTCAATACCTACGGGCTTGCCTTCTTCTTCGGGATGGAAGCGGAGGTTTTCGAGCAGGAGTACCTGGCCGGGCTTCAAAGCTTCAGCTGCGGCAGTTGCATCGGCTGCGTCAGCAGCAAATTCAACTTCTGTACCAAGAGCCTTTGCTACGGCGTCTTTAATCTGAGCGAGTGACATTTTGGGGTTCACTTTGCCTTTGGGCTTACCCATGTGAGACATTATGATGAGTGAACCGCCGTCTTTAAGGATTTTTTTGAGGGTAGGGAGTGCGCCGCGGATACGGGTATCGTCAGTGATGTGGCCGTTTTCATCCAGGGGCACATTGAAGTCTACGCGAACAATGGCTTTCTTGCCATCGAAGTTAAAATTGTCAATTGTCATGTCCTTATGTCAATTAGAGAGTTATGATAATTAATTATTTGTCTTTTGATATGCAAAGATAATCAATAATTGTGAGACTCCAACAGTTAACGCATTAAATGATGTTATGCTGAGTCAACAATTCTTTCATCTGAGCTGCAAGTTTGGCAGCTTCTCTGCCTGCAGCCTCAGCAAAGTCATCGCCCTTTGAAGCGTAGATAATGCCCCGTGAGCTATTTACAATTAGGCCACACTCGTCGATGATGCCATATTTTACAACTTCTTCAAGGCTGCCGCCCTGAGCGCCCACGCCCGGCACGAGAAGGAAGCTTCTGGGCGCAACTGCGCGTATGTCTTTAAACATTTCACCGCGAGTGGCACCTACGACATACATCATATTGACTGGTGAGCCCCAGTGGCTTGATTTTTTTATCACGTCTTCAAACACTCTGTGGCCATGTTTGTCCTCAATCATCTGGAAGTCCTGGCTGCCGGGATTGGATGTCAGCGCAAGCAAAATTACCCACTTCCCATCATATCCGAGGAAAGGAGTCACACTGTCTTCACCCATATAAGGTGCCACTGTAAGAGCGTCGACATCGAGATGCTCAAAGAAACTACGAGCATAGAGACCTGCGGTATTACCTATGTCTCCTCGTTTTGCATCAGCGATTATAAATTGGTCAGGATAGTTTTCGCGCAAGTATTTCACTGTTTTTTCAAGCGAAATCCATCCGGCTGCCCCTGCGCTTTCATAGAAAGCGAGGTTAGGCTTATATGCGATGGTGTAAGGTGCGGTCGCATCAATTATAGCCTTATTGAATGCGAAGATTGGGTCTTCTTCTTTTAACAGATGTTCGGGGATTTTTTTGAGGTCTGTGTCAAGTCCGACACAAAGAAAACTGCCCTTCCGGCAAATGTTTTCAAAAAGTTCAGTACGTTTCATTTATATACTAATTTGTTTGACTTGTTATCGAGTGAAAAGATATCCTCTGACTTTAATATTGTTTATTTTGCCTTTTTGTGTAAATTCGTCTTCATCAATAGAGTATTCAATTGAACTAACAATATACAAACTATCAGGCGTTTCTGACTGACTAATGATAAAATTCATGGGAGCATTGATTGTATCAGGATTCAATGACTTGATACTATCAATATTCAATGGTATTTTCACTTCATCAGATAGCTCGTAATTTAATATATGACAGCTATCTACATCCTGATTATACTTATAATTCCAAATATATTTGACATTGCTATACCCATTTGGGATTGTTACATTGTCATCCGTTGCGCTAAAACGTAATTCTCTAGTTGGGGTAACTTCGGTAACTGTCGCTTATCC
>CAMWQZ010000151.1 GCA_947176515.1 uncultured Bacteroidales bacterium
GTCGCAATGTTAACTTCAAGAATACTATCATCATCATGACTTCAAACATGGGTTCGCACCTCATCCGCGACAATTTTGCAGCCATGAAAGAAGATAACAAAGAAGAGACCATTGAAAAGACCAAGGAACAGGTTCTCGACATGCTCAAACAGACCATCCGTCCTGAATTCCTTAACCGTATCGACGAAATCATTATGTTTACACCGCTTAACCGCGTTGAAATCGAAGAAATTGTCGGTCTCCAGATTAAGAGTATTCAGAAGATGCTTGATTACAATAGCGGTATCAAGCTTGAAGTTACTCCTAAGGCCTTGAGTTATCTTGCTGACGAAGGCTTTGATCCCGAGTTTGGTGCGCGTCCTGTTAAGCGAGTTATCCATCGTCAGGTGCTTAACCGTTTGTCAAAAGACATCCTTGCCCAGGCTGTTGACAAGACCAAGCCTATTATCATTGATGTCGATGATAAGGGTGAAGAACTCGTGTTCCGAAACTAAACTACGATAGTTCTAAAATAAGTATTAAGGCTCTGAGAAATCAGGGCCTTAATTGTATTTTGACCGAACCAAACGCTCTCTGAAGTGTTGTATATACAAAGACAAAATTAGATTAATGGTTTAAATATTTGATTTATTATTAAAGTTGTTATGAAAAAGCTTTATTACTTCCTCCTTTTAGCGTTGCCTGTGATGATGTTTGCATCCTGCGACGATGATAACAGCCTCCCCTCTGTTGATGTGTCAATTCAACTTGATGGCGGTGTTAGCGTCAACGATATAATATATGTGGTTCAAGGTGACACATTGTCAGTCGAGAGCATCAACGTCGTTAATAAAGAGCATGGCAAGAATGCTATAATCACGTCTGCCACATATTCATGGGATTACGCTTTTGTTGGTGTTTCAGTCACTCCTCCTTATGGAGCCGAGTTCATTACTGAGAATATGCCCATCGGGCAGCACCTCCTTCAGATTGAATGTCCTGTCTATGCAGTCGACAAATCTCCGGCTATGATGTATATGGCCTATAAGGTAAAGATTGTCGAAAGTGCAGATGACATTCCTTCGGGCGATCAGGTAACACAGTTTACCACCACGCCTGGTATAAAAGAGAGCTAAACCGCATCTCTAACCTATTTTGCAACTCAAGAAAGCCGCAATCGAGTATGACTGCGGTTTTCTTTTTATTGTTTCTTTAATCTTCGTTCACAATATTGTGTTGGCGTTTCACCTGTCATTTTCTTAAATGTACGTGCGAAATGCTGAGGATAATCAAATCCTAAAGAGTAGGCGACTTCTGATGAGGTCTTTCCTGCGACAAGCTTATTTTTTGCGAGTTGTATCACATGACTTTTTATATAATGATTAGCCGTCTCGCCGGTCGTCTTCTTTATTACATCGCTCAGATAATTGGGCGACATACATAGTTTTTCAGCGCAATATTGCACGCTTGGCAATCCATCAATCAATTGTTTGTCATTCGTAAAATATTCATTCAATAGATTTTCAAATCTTGAAAGAATATCATTGTTGACAATCGTTCGCGTGACGAATTGACGGTTGTAGAATCGCTGGGCATATCTCAGCAGCACATTGATAAATCCGACTATAATCCTGTTCTGCATTCCGTCAGCCGGGAATTTTAGTTCTTGTTCTAATTGTCGGAAAATCGCTACCATGATGTCCCTCTCTTCAGCAGTCATGTGTAGTGCTTCGTTTATTCTATAATCAAAGAATGTGAAGCTTTTTATATCTTTTTCAAGTCCTGTACCTTGCAGTATGTCAGGATGAAATAACACGGCCCAGCCTGATAGATTGACCAGTTCGCCGTTATCTTCTTTGCCGCCAAGCTGTCCGGGAGCAACGCATATAAGAGTGCCTTCTGAATAATCATATTTGCCGGTTCCATATATGAGATCCATCCCTTCTTCTTTGCCTTGAAGAAACAGACCATACACATTATAATTGTTCAGGCTATGTCTGACCGGTGACACCTCACTGTAATTTATTACACTGATAAGGTCGTGGGAATCAGTTTGACCGACCCAAGCACTGTAATCAGACGGCTTGTTAACTTTCAGAATTTTGCTCATGTCGTTGACTGCTGTTGAGTTACTCCCACAAAGTTACTAAAATAATCTGTTAAAAAGGTCAATCGTAGAAAATGGTTCATTGTCCATTAGAATTGCTCCTGATATTATTATATTATGTGATAATTTTGCCTTATGGCTCAAATTATGAAAAGGTATTCTAATTTCTTAACCGCATTGCTGACAGTCGTAGGTATGACAGCACAGTCTAACATCCCGGCGATAGATGTCCACTCTCACGTTGTCACCGATGAGTATCTGAAGTATCTCGAAGATAACAAAGCGTTGATGGCTGACGGTTACCCATTGCCGGCCTGGGATGAAAATTCTCACTTGGCTTTTATGGACAGTGTTGGTATAGAGCGGAGTGTGCTCACTCTGTCATCGCCACAACCTTGGTTCGCCAATCTTGAAGAGAGCCGTAAAGTTATCCGTTCGGTCAACGAACGGATGGCAGAAGCCAAGCACAATCATCCCGACCGCTTCCTTTGGTGTGCAGCCGTGCCGCAACCCGATATCGAAGCTTCGATAAATGAAGCCGTCTATGCTCTCGACACTCTTGGCGCTGATGGCGTAAAACTTGCTACGAGCGTAGATGGCGTCTATCTCGGTGATTCGGTATACGACCCACTGATGAAAGCGCTTGATGATAGGTCGGCGGTAGTGATACTTCATCCTGTAAAACCAAATCCTGTTAACGAAAGCACTTTCACAGGCGACCCGATTTTCGTCTACGAATATCCTGCAGAGACGACACGCGCTGTCCTCAATATGGTGGCCCATAACGTGATGACCCGTTACCCTAACATAAAAGTTGTCATACCTCATGCCGGTTCGTTCATGCCTTACGCTGTGCCTCGCCTCAAAGGCGGCTATCCGCTTCTCTTAAAGCAAGGATTGACAGAGCCTATAGACATTGAGGGCAACCTCTCAAAGTTATATTATGACTTGGCAGGAGGACCATCTGTCCAGGCCGTCAAGATGTTGCTGACTGTAACGACCCCTGATCATATAATGTTCGGTACCGACTATCCCTTCGTGCCGGCTCCTATTCTTGAAAAGGTTGCGGCAAAGGTTAAGCGTGATATTTCACAAGATGCAGAACTCGGTCAGTACGCCGATGACATAATCCGCAATAATGCAATGAAATTATTTAAAATCCCACAGATAATCAGTAAGATGCCTACAACTCACAATATGATTGAGAAATTGCCAATGCAAGATGACGGTATTGTTCGTCTTTCAAAGATTCAGGTAAACCCTGATTATATTGACGAATATATGCAATATGCTATGGAGGTTGGAACAATATCACTTGAAACTGAGCCGGGAGTCTTGACCATGTATGCGGTTGCCGACAAAGATAATCCGTGTAATATCACAATTTTGGAAACATATGCAAGTCAGGACGCTTATAAAAGCCATATCGCCTCTGAGCATTTCCAGAAATATAAGCAGGGCACGCTCCATATGGTTGATTCTCTAAAGCTCGATGATGTAACTCCTCTGAATCCCGAAAATCAAATTGTCAATTATATAAAACATCGACCATAACCATAACTCAATAATATTTATGAAAAAATTATTATTAACATTAGCTGCTTGTTGCGCAATCTCTTGTGCAGTTCAGGCCAAGACATTGATTGTCTATTATAGCTATACTAATAATGTAGAGCGCATAGTGACTGCTCTTTCTTCTCAGATAGAGGCAGATGTGATTGAGGTAGAGCCGGCTGAGAAAGGCCTTGATTACGCTGCCAATAACTACGCCATTGGCAGCTCGCAGATTGCCGCTATCCGCAATAACCCCAATGACAAATCATCATATCCTGCTATCGACCCGGTCGATGTCAATATGGATGATTATGACACCGTCATAATTGGCGCGCCATTATGGTGGAGCCAGATGGCAGCTCCTTTGCAGACGTTCCTTTTTGAATACGGCAAGGAGATGGCTGGCAAAAATATATGTCTGATTGTGTCGAGCGCGAGCAGTGGCATCAGTAGTGTCGAGGCCGACGCCAGACGCCTCATACCTGACGGGAAGTTTGTCACGCCGAGTCTTTGGATTAAAAGCTCACAGACATCATCGGCATCATCAATGATTTCAGACTGGTTGAAGAAAATCGGCTACAATGATTTTGCCTCCGACATGAGTGTTATTTTTACAGGGTCTGACGATGCCTTAAATATATACACACTCAGCGGCTTAGCATTGACCGACTTGGTTTCATCAGTCGACGAATTAAAACGTGGAATTTATATCATTAACGGTAAAAAAATCGCAATACAACAATGATTAAAAAATTAGTTATATTTGCAGCAGTATTAATCTCAGCTAACGTTAGCATTATGGCACAACAAAAAATAGTTCAGACAGCCGGACGTCAGGCTCTCGGCGAATTTGCTCCCGAATTTGCTCATCTTAATGACGATATTCTTTTCGGCGAAGTGTGGAGTCGCAATGATTTGTTATCATTGCGCGACCGTAGTCTTGTGACAATCACCTCATTGATTTCTCAGGGCAGTACTGACTCATCATTAATTTATCATCTGCGGGATGCCAAGAAAAACGGCATAACTCGCGTCGAGGATTCCTCAA